>NZ_DAWDUX010000078.1:0-1846 GCF_052346665.1 Collinsella sp. | reverse complement strand
CGACAACATCGGCGCGCTGAAGAACACCCACTTCAGCGACGAGGAGCTCAAGCTGATCGACGAGATTTCGGCACGCTAGAAACGTCCTGGCTCCCCTCCTTTGAGGGAAGCTGTCATCGTAGACGACTGAGGGGCAACGGGTGCGAACTCGTTGCCCCCCCCTCAGTCTCGCTGCGCGAGCGGCGGGTTCTAGTGATCGTTGCAACACCTGACCTACCGCAAGGAGGGTCAGGTGACCAGAAGCCACCGAAACGAAGACCGTGGCGGGGAACACCGTTGGACGTTCAACGGCGTCGAATATCCGACGAGGAAGCTGATGTGCGAGGCGAGACGCGCCGAGTACGTGCGCCTGCTGGACGAGGAAGGCATGAACTTCACCCAGGCCGCGCACGCGGTCGGCGTCTCGAAACGCACCGGCAAGGCGTGGCGCAACGGCAGGACGCGCGCCACGGGAAGGAACGAGAAACCCCTGGTGGACTGGTATCGTTCCACCATGGACAAACCCAAGACCCTCCATCCGCGCTACCTGAGCCAGGAGGAGCGCATCCAGATCGCGGACCGTCTGCGTCTGGGCGATTCGATCCGCGCCATCGCCCGCCTGCTGGGCCGCGACCCCGGCACGGTCAGCCGCGAGGTCGAGCGCAACAGGAATCCCGAGTCCGGCGGTTACGAGCCTTACCGCGCCCAGCAGAAGGCCGCGGACCGGCTCAAACGCCCCAAACCGCGCAAGGCGGCCGAGGGCACGCGACTGTGGGACGAGATCGCCGCCGGGTTGCGCAGGCATTGGAGCCCGGAGCAGATAGCCAACCGGCTGAGGCTGGACTTCCCGGATAATGGGGATATGCACGCGAGCGTCGAGACGATCTACCAGGCCATCTACCTGCAGGCCAGGGGCGAACTCAAGCAGGAGCTGAAACGCGCCATGAGGCAGGGGCGAACCGCCCGCAGACCCCAAGGCGGCCAAGGCCGCAAACCCCGTTTCCGCGAACCCATGGCCATGATCTCGGAGCGACCCCCGGAGATCGAGGACCGGGCGGTCCCGGGCCACTGGGAGGGCGATCTCATCACCGGCAGCCGCAACAAAAGCGCCATCGGCACGCTCGTCGAGCGCACCACCAGGTTCACGATCCTGCTGCACCTGCCCGACGGGCACGACGCCGAACACGTCCAGCAGGCCATCATCGACAAGATGCAGCACCTGCCCAAACTCCTGCGCAACAGCCTGACCTGGGACCAGGGAGCGGAACTCGCCCTGCACAAACGGATCGGCGCCTCGCTGGACATGGCCGTCTACTTCTGCGACCCGCACTCCCCGTGGCAGCGCGGCACCAACGAGAACACCAACGGGCTCCTGCGCCAGTACTTCCCCAAAGGCACCGACCTATCCGTCTACCCGGAGGACTACCTCGACGCGGTCGCCGAGGAACTCAACGACCGGCCACGCAAAACCCTCGGGTTCATGAAACCAAGCGAGAAGATCATCGAACTGCTCGACGCCGCGTGATAACCTCAACAACCGACAACGTGACCATGGAAGGCCGCTCAAACCTCAGGTGTTGCAACCACCACTAGAATCTGCCAGCCAGCTCCCCCTCAGAGAGGGAAACTCCGTATCTCAGAAATCGCCGTCAGGCTTTGCCAAGCGTCTGGAAGCGCTCGAATCCGCCATACAACGCAACCAGTCTCTCATAGGCCTGCGCATCATAAAACGCGCATGCCCCAGAGGTGAAGGATTTCGCCACCTCCAGCGAGAATCGAGCCGCTTCCTCGACATCGCCACCATGAGTGGCCCCGGTGGCACAACCTGCAACCACCTGTTCCACGGTGATGGCAACGCCAATCACCG
>NZ_DAWDUX010000077.1:0-1868 GCF_052346665.1 Collinsella sp. | reverse complement strand
GTGCGGAAGCCCTCCATATGCATGCCGCCCTCACCAGCGTGATCAACGATTATGCACGTAAGAACAACATCCTCAGGGAGAAGGATGCCAACCTTACCGGCGACGATGTTCGCGAGGGTCTTACCGCTGTGGTCTCCGTCAAACTGGCCGACCCCCAGTTCGAGGGCCAGACCAAGGCGAAGCTCGGCAGCTCCTTCATGCGCACCCTCGTTCGCAAGATCGTGGCCGAGCAGTTCACCGATTACATGGAAGAACACCCCAAGCAGGCGCGCGAGATTATCAAGAAGGCGCAGCAGGCGAGCAAGGCCCGCAACGCCGCCCGCAAGGCCCGCGAGGCCACGCGCCGCAAATCCCTGCTCGAGACCGCGAGCCTGCCCGGCAAGCTCGCCGACTGCTCGGTGCGTGACGCTGAGTTGACCGAGCTCTTCATCGTCGAGGGCGACTCGGCGGGCGGCTCAGCCAAGGACGGCCGCCGCCGAGACATCCAAGCGATCCTGCCCCTGCGCGGCAAGATTCTGAACGTCGAGCGCGTGGGTGACCACCGCGCGTTCTCGAGCGGTACCATCCAGTCCCTCATCACCGCCATTGGTTGTGGCGTGACCACCGGCAACGGCGATGGCGGGGACTTCGACATCACCAAGGCGCGCTACCACAAGATCATCATCATGACCGACGCCGACGTCGACGGCGCGCACATCCGCATCCTGCTGCTCACGTTCTTCTACAAATACATGCGCCCGCTCATCGATGCCGGCTACGTGTACGTCGCCTGCCCGCCGATCTTCGGCATCAAGGTCCGCAACAAAATCCACTACGTGTACCCCAACGGACGCCAGGCTGAGGACGAGATTCTGCGCGAGTCCATCGCCGCGCTCGGCCTCAACCCCGACGAGGGCGATGACGAGCAGGCAAACGGAAAGGTCACCAAAAAGCGCAAGGGCTACACCGTCCAGCGCTACAAGGGCCTCGGCGAGATGGACCCCAAGCAGCTGGCGAGCACCACGATGGACCCCAAGACCCGCATTCTGCAGCGCGTCACCATCGAGGACGCCGTGGTGGCCGACCGCGCCGTGCGCGAGCTCATGGGTTCTGAGGTCGGGTACCGCCGCGAATACATCGAAAAGCATGCTCATGATGCTCGATTCTTGGACGCTTAAGGAGAACACGTGGCTGACGATATGAACAACGACGAGCGCGAGTTCGAAGGCGCATCCGAGGGCATGCCCGAGGACCTCAAGCGCCTGCTCGCCCGCGCGAACGAGGACGAGGACGGCGGATACGACCCCGATGCCGACTCCGACGAGGAAGAGGGCGACGACGAGGAGCTCGAGGAGAGCTTTGGCGCCAACGACCGCGGCGAGGACGCCGGCACCGATGTTAACGGCGGCTCCCTGCAGATCAGCGAGTTCGGCCGCGAGATGAAGCAGTCCTTCATCGAGTACTCCATGTCGGTCATTACCGCCCGTGCTCTGCCCGATGTGCGCGATGGCCTCAAGCCGGTCCATCGCCGCATCCTGTACGCGATGAACGAGAGCGGCATCTTCCCCAACCGCCCACACAAGAAGTCCGCGTGGACGGTCGGCGAAGTTATCGGTAAGTACCACCCGCACGGCGACTCCGCGGTTTACGACACGATGGTTCGCCTTGCCCAGTGGTTCTCCATGCGCACGCCGCTCATCGACGGTCACGGCAATTTCGGTAACATCGACGGCGATGGCGCGGCGGCCATGCGTTACACCGAGTCCCGCCTGGCAAAGCCCGCCATGGAGCTCCTGCGCGACTTGCAGAAGGATACGGTCGACTGGCAGCCCAACTACGACGAGTCCCTCGCTGAGCCCACTGCCCTGCCCGCGCGCTTCCCCAACTTG
>NZ_DAWDUX010000076.1:0-2022 GCF_052346665.1 Collinsella sp. | reverse complement strand
GCGCAAGCTGTCCCTCTCCGCATATGTGAGCCTCTACGGCGAGCAGGGCGCATCGCCTTATGAAGTGTGTCGCGCACACGGTTGGGAAGGGCAAATCAAGCAGATGATGCTCGTCGACTACCTTATTGCCAACCGCGACCGGCACGGCTCGAACATCGAGGTCATTTTGTCTCCCGACGGGTCGGCCAGGCTTGCGCCCATTTTCGACAACGGCCTGTCATTCGTCGCCCCCTTCGCGGGGCAGCGGGATGCTATCGAGGCGTTCGATCCACTCCGTCGCGTTGCCACGACGAACTACATCGGTTCGCGTTTCTTGGAGGACAATCTGCGCGATATCGCCCCGGTAGAGCTTACGCATGAGCTTAAGTTGGAAGATCGTGCCGCGCTGTTCGCCGGGTTGGAACATGCCGCCCCGGATTACCTACTCGAAAAAATGTGGGAGATCGTTCGAGAGAGATGGTCTTACTATGCGGCGCTTTGAGTTGATTGACGGTGAGGGGCGGGAGTTGCGCCCCAGTGCGATTATTTCGTATGACGAAGCGACCGGCGCGTATGGCGCTCGTGTTGAGGATTGGGCGGAGTCGGGGGACGTGCCGGCGATCTTCGCGGCGTTTGTCGCCCGAGGGGAACGGGACATACCGAGCAAATGGGTTCAGGCTTGGGTCGATGAGCGGATTGCCCCTCCCGGCCGTCAGAATATCGGTGAGGTGCTCAGGTCTCACGGGTTGATGGAATATGATTCCGCCGCCCTGCTCGCAAGCAGTGCAGGGAGAAGCTCGCAGGACGGGTTTTACATGCGTGAGATTGGGGCATCCGCCAAAAGTGCTCGGTGCCTTGGGCGTTTAGTCGAAAAGGAGCGCCTTGCGGCAGGGAAGACGCAGGTCGATCTTGCCAGGCAAAGCGGAATGACCCAGACGGCGGTGAGCGTACTTGAGCGCGGCGGTGCCAACCCCACGCTCAAGACGCTTGAGAGAATTGCCGATGCGCTGGGAAAGAATCTGGTTATCAAGTTCGAATGAACGCGCAGGCTTACCCGGGCGCCTGTTCTCAAATCGAGGCCCCGGTCATGCAAAAGCGGCGAGGACGTCTAGCTTCCTCGCCGCTCGTGATATGCGTGAAGATCGCCTTTAGCTCAACATCTTGGCAAGCATGCCGATGCCGACGCCCACCATGCCGCCGGCGATCGCGCCGAGGATGATCTGCACGCCGTTACGCGCGCCCTTAACCCAGGGGCTCATCTCGCGCTCGCGGTGTCCCTCGAGCGTGTCGCGCTCGACCTGCTCGCCGCGGCTGAACGCCAGCACCTCGCGGTACGTGACGAGGTCGTGCTGCTTCTTCATGCGCTCCATATACACGAACGCCATGAGCATCACGACGAGCGCCACGGCGGCGAACGCCGCGGTGGGCGCGATGTGAGCGCCCCAACCCCATTCGAACTGGAACGCCGCCCACGCGCTCAGCCCCAGGAACACGACCGCGCTCACGACCGTGACCGTGGAGAGGGCGTTGTACTTCTTGACCGCTTCGTTCATCACCTGTGCCATGGTTTCCACATCTCCTTTGATGAGGGAGTCCACGGTCACCCCGAACACGTTGGAAAGCAAGAGTAGGCTCTGGACGTCAGGATACGTGCGGCCGCACTCCCAGTTGCTGATGGTCTGGCGCGACACGTAGATGCGCTCCGCCAGGCCGTCCTGGGACAGCCCGAGTTCCGTGCGATGCTCCTTGATGTGAGAGCCCAGCTCCATGCGCTTGCTCCTTGCGGGTCGGGGTGACCCCTGTCGAGAGTCACCATGGCATTGACGGGCAAATCGTACCATCAAAGGTCTTTATAGCGAGTCCCCGAGGGGTTAAGTCGCGCTGCCAAAAGGCTTTATACACGGCGCTGAGCTGGTGGAACCTTTGCCCATCCATCGCGGGCACGCACCTTGCAAGCGCGCTTGAAATGGGTTCCTGGCACGACATCCCAGGGGCGCGGTGGCTCTATGGACAGCAGACCTCGATTTGGGGACGGCCCCCCTC
>NZ_DAWDUX010000075.1:0-2359 GCF_052346665.1 Collinsella sp. | reverse complement strand
GCTGGCGGCCTAAGGACGGAGGCCCCGGTCTCCAAGATTTCTGCCGCACGCCCAAATGCCGGAGTTTTGTCGAGTTGTGCTACCCTTTTGCGCTTTTGATGACCTCAACTTCATCAGGCGATGCCGCAAATCGGGCGAAAATGTAACGAAGAATTCGATACGCCGGGTAGACGTGGGTTTTGACAGCTTGCGAGCTGGGGGTTTGCCGCCTCAACTGGCGCTCTACTCGGCCTCTTCGGAAACTCGTTACATTTTCGCCCGATTCCTGGCACACACCCCCACTTCCATGGTGCGCGGGAAGCGCGGGGGTCTCGTGCGAGTGGTTTTGTTCGCTTCTTGCAGCGCGTGCATGTGTAAGTCCGTGCACGTACAATAAGGCGTGTACGTTGCGTGCCAATACTCAAAAAGGAGCCGCCATGATCGACCGCTATACCCGTCCCGAGATGGGCCACATCTTCTCGCTTGAGAACAAGTACGCCATTTGGCAGGAGATTGAGGTCCTTGCCTGCGAGGCGCAGGCCGAACTCGGCAAATGCGGTATTACCAAGGAGGAGGCCGCTTGGATCCGCGAGCACGCCGCTTTTAACAAGGCTGAGGTGGACGAAATCGAGGCCGTCACCAATCATGACGTCATCGCGTTCCTTACCAACATGGGCTCCTACATCGATGCCGATGTGCCCGAGGGCGATCCCAAGCCCAGCCGCTGGGTGCACTACGGTATGACCAGCTCCGACCTGGGAGACACTGCCCTGTGCTATCAGCTTGTTCAGGCCACGGACATCATCATTGAGGACGTACGCAAGCTCGGCGAGATTTGTCGCCGCCGTGCGTTCGAGGAGCGCAATACCCTGTGCGTGGGTCGCACCCATGGCATCCATGCCGAGCCCATGACGTTCGGCATGAAGTTCGGCAGCTGGGCCTGGGAGCTCAAGCGCGACCTCGACCGCCTCATCGACGCGCGTAAGAACGTCGCGTTCGGCGCGATTTCCGGCGCGGTGGGCACGTACAGCTCCATTGACCCGTTTGTCGAGGAGTACGTGTGCGAGCACCTCGGTCTCGCCCATGATCCGCTGTCTACGCAGGTTATTTCGCGCGACCATCATGCATATCTCGCCGGCGTGTTGGCCACGACCGCCGCGACCTGCGACCGCATTGCCACCGAGATTCGCAATTTGCAGAAGACCGACACCCTTGAGGCCGAGGAGCCCTTCCGCAAGGGTCAGAAGGGCAGTTCCGCGATGCCCCACAAGCGCAATCCCATCACCCTCGAGAAGGTGTGCGGCCTGTCGCGCGTGGTGAAGGCGAATGCCCAGGTTGCGTTTGACAATGTGGCCCTGTGGCACGAGCGCGACATCTCGCATTCCTCTGCCGAGCGCGTGGCGCAGGCCGACAGCTTCATCGCGCTCGACCACATGCTCACCTGCCTCATTCGCATCGTCGACGGCCTGATTCTGTATCCGGCACGCATGCAGGCGAACCTCGACCTTACGTGCGGCCTCATCTTCTCTTCCAAGGTGCTGCTCGCCTTGGTGGACACGGGCATTACGCGTGAGGACGCCTACAAGATCGTCCAGCGCAATTCCATGGCCGTGTGGGACGATGTTCACGCTGCCGTCGATGGCCCGACGCTGCGTGAGCGCCTCGAGGCCGATCCGGAGTGCACGGTGCCTGCCGAAAAGCTTGACGAGATTTTCGATCCGTGGGACTTCCTCACCCGCATCGACACGGTCTTTACGCGTCTGGAGCAGCTGAGCTTCTAGCGTGTAAGGGAATGGCTCGTTTTGCATACAGACGAGGGAATTAGGGGTGCCACCGGCGTGAAACAGTCGGCGGCACCCTTTGTCATACGGGCAATGTTTTGCCCCATGCTCAAGTGCTGGAACTGTACAATGAAAGCACCCGGCGACGCGATCGCCCCGATGGCGTCGTTGACGAACGAGAAGTCGGACCCCAAGAGAAACGAGGTGGGTATGAGTATCGGAACAAAGAAATGTACAACCGCTATCCTCGTGTTGGCCACGGCGCTATCTACGGCTACTTTTTTGCCGTCCGTGGCGTATGCGCATGAGGAGCCCGTCCCTACAGTTCGGACGACCGAGCAGCAGGCAACCATACTCTCTCTCGATGAGGATGTTTCCGAGCGCGCCGGAGGGGTGGTTGCGAGCATTGACGGCGTCGAGTACCCGACGCTCAACGAGGCACTTGCGGCTGCTAAAGACGGCCAAACGGTCAGGGTGCTGGCAAACACGACCATGACCACGGGTCGCGTGGACGGCGTCTCCGTCACGCTGGACCTGAACGGATGCACCGTCCAGGTGGACAACCGCGCGTTCAATGTAATCTCCGGCGGCAGGCTCAC
>NZ_DAWDUX010000074.1:0-2638 GCF_052346665.1 Collinsella sp. | reverse complement strand
GTGCGAGCGGCGCGGGCGGGGGAGCGAAACTCGGCTACTATGTTTCGGTACCGCCATATGACAAAGGAGCCGAACGCATGCGCCAGGGTTTCGATAACGAGAAGTACATTGCCAACCAAGCCGAGCACATCAAGGAGCGCATCGCCCAGTTCGGCGGCAAGCTCTACCTTGAATTCGGCGGCAAGCTGTTCGACGACTACCATGCGAGCCGCGTGCTGCCCGGTTTCGAGCCCGACAGCAAGTTCCGCATGCTTAAGAGCCTGGCGGATGACGTTGAGATCATCATCGCCATCAACGCCAACCATATCGAGAAGAACAAGGCCCGCGGTGACCTTGGCATCACGTACGACGAGGATGTCTTGCGCCTTGCCGACATTTTCCGTTCCAACGGATTCCTCGTGGGTGCCGTCGTGCTCACCCAGTACTCCGGTCAGCCTGCCGCCGACCAGTTCCGCCGCCGCCTCTCCATGCTCGGCATTACCTGCAAGCTCCATTACCCCATTGAGGGCTACCCCCACGATATCGACCTTATCGTGAGCGAGGAGGGCTACGGCAAGAACGAGTTCGTCGAGACTTCTCGTCCGCTCGTCGTCGTGACGGCGCCGGGTCCGGGCTCCGGCAAGCTCGCTACCTGCTTGTCCCAGCTCTACCATGAGCACAAGCGCGGTGTCGCCGCGGGCTATGCCAAGTTCGAGACCTTCCCCGTGTGGAACCTGCCGCTCACGCATCCCGTCAACATCGCGTACGAGGCAGCGACGGTCGACCTCGACGACGCGAACATCATCGACCCGTTCCATCTCGAGGCGCATGGTGTCACCACGGTCAACTACAACCGCGACGTCGAGGCGTTCCCCGTGGTCAAGGCACTCATGCAGAAGATCTTGGGCGAGAGCCCCTATCAGAGCCCCACGGACATGGGCGTGAACATGGTGGGCTACGCGATCAGCGACGACGACGCCTGTCGCGAGGCGGCCAACATGGAGATCGTCCGCAGGTACTTCGGCGCCGCGGCCAACGTCAAGCGCACGGGTTGCGGCTCTGAGCAGGTCGACAAGCTCAAGGCCATCATGCAGAAGGTCGGCGTCACCAAGGATCAGTCTCCGGCTCGTTCCGCAGCCTTGCTTAAGGAGGAGACCACGGGGTCGCCCGCGGGAGCCATGGTGCTGCCCGATGGCACGGTCGTCACGGGCAAGACATCCACGCGCCTTGGTGCCGCGAGCTCGCTCATGATGAACGCGCTGAAGGCCGTTACCGGCGTCGACATCGAGCTCGAAGTCATCTCCAACGACGCCATCGAGCCCATCAGCCGCCTCAAGACGAGTCAGCTGGGCAGCGTCAACCCGCGTCTTCACCCGGACGAGACCCTCATTGCACTGTCCATCACCTCCGCCACGAGCGAGGTTGCCGCGCGCGTGCTCGCCGGTCTCCCCAAACTGCGCGGCTGCGATGCGTTCTTCTCGGTGATCATCTCGAGTTCGGATGAGGCACTGCTGAGGAAGCTCGGCATCAACGTATGCTGCGAGCCCAAGTTCGAGCGTAGCGGGTATTACCACCGCTAAACCGTGTTCCCCATGACGGACCTCGAAGACTGCTGCCGGGAATACCTTGCCCATCTGGTGGTGGAGCGCAACCTCTCGCGGAATACGGTGGCCGCGTACCGCCGCGACCTCGAGGGGTATCGAGCGTTCCTGCTCGGGCGCGGTATCACAAGTCCATCCGCGGTGACCCGGCGTGATGTGGAGGAGTTTGTGGCCTCGCGTCGCGACGCCGGGTCGGCGGATGCGTCGGTCAATCGCGCCCTTTCGGCCGTCAAGGGCCTTCACCGCTTTCTTGTCCGCGAGGGGCTGGTCGATACGCATCCGACATCGACCATTCGACTCCCCAAGGCCGAGCAGCGCCTTCCGGACGTCATCTCGATCGAATGCGCAAACGCCCTGCTCGATCAGGAGTTTCCTCAAACCGCCGCTGGAGAGCGGGACCATGCGGTGCTCGAGGTTCTTTACGGATGCGGGATGCGGGTGAGTGAGCTCACGGGTCTCGACATTCGTGACCTATATCTTGACGATGAGTTTGTCCGTGTGGTGGGAAAGGGATCCAAGGAGCGCCTTGTCCCCATTACAGGCTCCGCGCTCAGGGTTCTGCACTCCTATCTTACAGATGGTGCCCGCAATGACCTGCTCCGTCATTCCCGCGGCACCGCCATCTCCCCGGCGGTGTTCCTCAATGCTCGTGGCACCAGGCTCTCGCGTCAAAGCGTTCACGGTATCTGCGAGCGCTACGGCCGCATGGTTGGCATCGAGGGCCTGCATCCCCACACTTTGCGCCACTCATTCGCGACGCATATGCTCGCCGGTGGCGCCGACCTGCGCGCTTTGCAGGAGATTCTGGGGCATGCCGATATCTCCACGACCCAGCTGTACACGCATCTCGATCAGACGCAGTTACGCGAAGTCTACCTTGCCGCCCATCCACGCGCCTAGGTTCACGGCCTGCCTTGGCGTCTGCGCCGCCGCATGGGGTGGGATGCTCGCCCACACGCCGCCCACAAGTCGGGCACAACTCGAAAATCGGTTCAACCTCAACTAGAAGGTTTAACCTGCGGATATCGCATCGACCCGTGGTGGTCGTACATTGCCCA
>NZ_DAWDUX010000073.1:0-2809 GCF_052346665.1 Collinsella sp. | reverse complement strand
GGCCGCGCACGGAGGAAACACTTCCGGCGCGGCCCGCTTATTGTCCCTGCGAACGCCCACAGGGGCCTCCGCCACTGAACAATGGCCCCACAGCTGCCCCAGGATGCAATCGAATGACGGCACCTACCGCACGCTTGCTTCGTACTCGGCAATCGCCGCAAGAAACGCCTCGCCGTAGGCGTCGGCCTTCTTCTCGCCTATGCCTGTGACCTCGAGCAGGTCCTCGCGCGTTGCGGGACGCTTGCGGCACAAACCGCGCAGCGTGGCGTCCGAGCAGATGATGTACGCCGGGACGTTGTGCTCATTCGCCAACTTGCGACGCAAGGACCTGAGCCCGTCGAACAGCTCGGCGTCATCACCCACGCGCGGGCGCGCATCCAGCGCAGCCTCCTCACGCACCAAGTCGACCGCCCGGCGCGCCCGGCTTGCCGAGACGCTCTGGGAGGCGCGCTTCTTCACCGTAAAGGAGAAGCCACTCACACGCTGCGGATCAAGTGCCTCACCTGCGTGGGAGCCCAGGCCCACAACGGGGAACCGACCCTGCGATTGCGCCAAGTAGCCGCGACCCACCAGCTGGTCCAGGACGTCCTTGATGCGCTTGATGGAGACCTCCGCAACAACACCGTATCCCGGCGCGTCGTCGAGGTGAAATTGGCGGATCTTCTCGGTGTTGGCACCGTGCAGAACCTCAGCTATAAGTGCCTTGCCAAACCGCCCGCCCGTTGCGGAGACCAGGCGCATGGCAGCGAGCGCGACGTCCGTGACGTCCTCCACTTCATAGCGTGTCAGGCAATTGGAGCAGTTGCCGCACCCGGTCTCGCTTGACGCGGCGCCCCCGATTGCCAAAGTCGCGCCGACCGGTACGGAGCTCCCTGCCGCCGCGCCTGCGCCGATCGGGTCGGCACTCCCAGTCGCCACCCCCTTGACACCCAGCGCACCCTCGTCGCCAAAATAGCGCAGGATGTACTCGCGCAAGCAGCCAGTGGTCTGACAGTAGCCCTCCATCTGCGCCAACAAACGGTACCGGTTCTGCCGCGTGAACGCGCGCTCTTCCGCGCCGAGCGCGTCTTCAGGCACATCCCGCTCGATAAAGTAGCGCCTCAGGCCAAAATCGTGCCCGTTCCACAGCAGGTAGCATGCGGCTGGATCACCGTCGCGCCCCGCGCGACCGGCCTCCTGGTAATAGGCTTCGATGCTCTCGGGCACATTATGATGAATCACGTAACGCACGTTGGGCTTGTCGATTCCCATGCCAAAGGCGTTCGTGGCGACCATGAGCGGTGCGGCGTCGGCGATGAAGGCGGCCTGCTCCGCCGTGCGTTCGTCTGTGCTCATGCCTGCGTGGTAGCGCGCAACACGTATTCCCTGCGGCGCAAGCGTCCGGCCCAGATCAAAAGCAAGCTCATCCACCGCCTTGCGAGTGGCGCAGTACACAATGCCGCTCTCGTCGGCGTGCCCGAGCGCGTAATCGCGAATCCAAGCCGCCTTCGCCTTGTCGCCCATCTCCTGCACGTTGAACGAGAGGTTGGCTCGGTCAAAACCCGTCACCACCGTCTGCGGCGAGCGCAGGTCGAGCATCTGAACGATGTCGTCTAGCACGCGCTCCGTCGCCGTTGCCGTAAAGGCAGCCACCACGGGGCGCGCGGGCAGGGCGGCAATGAACTCTGCTATCTGCAGGTAGGATGGGCGGAAATCCTGACCCCACTGGGAAACGCAGTGGGCCTCGTCCACGGCGACGAGTGGGAGACCGATGCCTCCCGGAGCCGCGGCCGCCTGCGCAAACGCGAGGAAGCGCTCGTCGGTAAGGCGTTCGGGCGCCACGTACATGATCTGGTACCACCCCTCCGACGCGCGCTTGAGCACCGTGTTCTGCTGGGCAGGCGTGAGCGAGGAGTTGAGGTAGCTCGGGCGCGCGCCGACTTCTTTGAGCGCTCGCACCTGGTCCCCCATAAGTGAGACAAGCGGAGACACCACCAGCGTGAGGCCCTGCATCATGAGCGCTGGCGCCTGGTAGCAGATCGATTTTCCGGCGCCGGTGGGCATCACGCCCAGCGCATCGCGGCCGGCGAGAATGGCATCGACCATCCGCTCCTGACCCGGACGAAACGAGTCGTAGCCAAAATAGCGCTTGAGAATGTCCTTTGTTGCTTCCACGGACCCCCTATGCCTCCCGAACCGAATGCGCGGATTCGCCCGCATTGGACGAGACGGACTTAGGTTTGGTGCGCCGGGGCCTTCCACCAGGCCTGGGGTTGTTTGCGCGGTCGCGCACGCTCTCCACGTCCACCATCCAAAGATTCCCTTCTTTATGCCCGCGCAAAATGCCGCTTTTCAGCATAGCGTGAACGCGCCCCACCGTGACACCGAGAATCTCAGACGCATGTGCGACGTCCATGGTCGCCGGCTCGGACGCAAGCTTGTCGCCGTCGATAACGATCCCGATCACCCGCGCCCCTTGCGGTGCCGCGTGGTCGAACGTCTCCTCCGGAAGCGGAGAGCCCTCATCCAACGCCGCCGCAACCGCTAACTCGAGCATGTCGTGCGCCATATAGACGGCGTCCTTGAAGTCATCACCAACCGTAAAGGCATCCCAATCGGGGATATACACCTCGTATCGAGAGCGGTCGTCCGACGGATACACCAAAGCCTCGTACACGTACATCATTTGAATCTCCTAAAGCCACGCTCACCGTACTGGATCTGTCTGAGAATCTTTCGCTCCAACCCCTTTGGCACGTCGCCGTGGTGTCTCGGAATCAAAATGGGCTCGCCGCTCGCAGAGGCATAAAGGTCATGGCTCCTTCCGTGG
>NZ_DAWDUX010000072.1:0-2844 GCF_052346665.1 Collinsella sp. | reverse complement strand
GCGAAGTTCTTGATGTGCTGGCCGTTCTGGATGGCCTCCTCAAAGGAGACCACGTTGAAGGTGCGCTCCTCGGGAAACTCGATGAGGAGCGACTGGGTGCCCGTGGCGTCCTTGGCGCTCCAGTAGGTCTCGTCCTTGCCGTCGAGCACCTTGCCGGGGCCGTACGCGGGGTCGTTCTCCCAGGCGCTGCTGGCCTTGGCGGTCGCCGCCGTACGCCCCTCGCCCTCGCGCGTGAGGTCCTGGGCGAAGGTCTTCTCAACGTTGTCGCCAAAATCGAGCGTGCGCTGCTTGATCTCGGGGTCGACCGTGCCCGTATCGTTGGGCGGCACGTTGAGCAGCAACGGGGCGCCGTGACCGACCGAGTTGAAGTACATGTTGCTGAGCTCGGTGAGGGTCTTGGGAGTCTTCATGTTGTTGTGCCAGAACCAGCCGGCGGTGATGCGGGCGTCCGCCTCGGGCATGATCCACTTGCCTCCTGTTGGGGAGCCAACGCTGACCTCCGCGCCCACCGTGGGGTCGTTTTGGATGTTCTTGTTCCAGGGGACCTCGGCGGAGCTCGAATCCCAGTTGGGGTTCATCTCGACGCGGTTCCAGGCGGTGTCTCCGGCAAGGCCGTTCTCGTTGCCCACCCAACGGACCTCGGACTGCAGGCCGCACTGGAAGAGGACGCACTCGTCGCCCTCGAGCTCCTTGATGGTTTTGGCAAAGCGCTCGAAGTTGTAGTTCTGTGCGTCGGCGCCGGTGCCCTTTGCGCCGTCCATCCACACCTCGACAAACTTGCCTTTGTTGCCGTACTTGGGATCGCCGAGGATCTCGCGCAACTGCCCGTCGTAGAAGTCGTTGTAGTTGTCGGGCTTTCCGTCCTTGTTGCCGTAGCTCGGCTCATGGATATCCCAGGGGGAGAGGTACAGGCCCATGTCGAGGTCATATGTGGAGCACGCCTTGGAAAGCTCCGCCAGGATGTCGATCCGGCTCGTGGTGCTGCCCATGTCGTAGTCGGTCGACTCGCTGTTCCAGATGCAGAAGCCGTCATGGTGCTTGGCGGTGACGACCAGGCGCTTGAAGCCGGCCTCCTTGATCATCTTGACGTAGCCCTCGGCATCGAAGGTCTCGAGGTTGTTCATATAGGTGACCGCCGAGGGCATCTTGGTGCCGTAGTCGGTGCCCCACTCGACGCCCGAGAAGGTGTTGGGCCCAAAGTGGCAGAACGCCGCGAGCTCCTCCTTGGCGTATTTGTATTGACCCTTGTTGGGGACGATGTCGTCCTTTTGGGGCTGTGCGGTGGCAACGCCGTTGAGGCTCTCATCGGTGATCCATTGATCCGCGAACACCGCCGTGGGCAGTGCGAGCGATGAGCACAAACCGGCCACGATGGCAAACCGCGCGAGGTTTTTGCGCTGCATATTCCTCCCATCACGTGCTGCCAGCCGGTGCTGGCAGGTACTGGTGGTGCATCCGGCTACGATCGGTGCAGGATGCACTCAATCGGAACAAGTTTGCCTGGGTGCCCAACCCCCCCCCTCGTGGAATCGGCAGGCGTATTAATTTGGAACATGAACGGTAGGTTTATGAGTTTCAGACGGCTAAAGGTGGAGCATTGGTATCTGTCCGGGAAGACCAGCGTGCGGGTTTCTACCAGACGAATAGTTGGTGCGATCGATCATCGCTAACCCAAAAGAGGAGCGGACAATCTATCGCTTGCGCGGGCTTAGGAAGGCCGATGCCCTCTGGCTCCTGATCATGAGCGTGCGGGACTGGACGCTCAAGATGCCGCCGACGAGGTGGCCAATGCGGCGGGGGAGGAGCGCGACGTCGCCCTAGATGAGCGCGATGACTCCGCTGAACATCGGCGTAGAGCGTTCATCGAGGGGAGGGGTTAATGGTGCAAAAAATCTAGCAATAGAACGCTTGCGAGGGTACCCTAAGGCCATGGGCAAGATATGAGCCGAGGCGCCAGGAGGCGCAAGGCGTGGGAAAGGAACGTGCCTCATGAAGAAATATGCGAACAGCGCTCTGTTCTATGCGATCCTGGCCATGATCGGCGGCGTGTTCTTCCGCGAGTTCACCAAGTTCTTTTCGTTTGACGGCGCGACCACCCTGGCGTTCGTGCACACGCATTACTTTGCCCTGGGCATGATCATGTTCTTGCTGCTCCTCGTGCTTGAGAAGACCCTGCACATCGCCGACCGCTCCGTGTCCCGTGCGGTGGTTGCCTACCACGTAGGTCTCAACGTTACCGCCCTCATGCTCGTGGCTCGCGGCGTGCCCCAGGTTCTGGGTATCGATCTTTCCCGCGGCATGGACGCGGCGATCTCCGGCATCGCCGGGTTGGGCCATATCGTTTTGGGTGTGAGCATTGTACTCATCCTGCTGGGCGTCAAACGCGCCGTGGCCCGTGCCGAGAAGAGATGATGGCAAGCCAAGGAAAAACCTCCGGCGACTTATGTCCGCCGAGCGGCATCGCGGCTGGTGGATGGTGGCGAAGATAGCAAAAAGGCGAACTGTCAACCGTGGTTGACAGTTCGCCTAATTCTCTTATGGTGGAGCCGCGGAGAATCGAACTCCGGTCCACGACAGCTCCCTGATCGGCATCTCCAGGCTCAGTCACTCATTTAGTCTCGGACGCCTCGCGCGGAGCGACACGCTCTCGGCGTCCCAACCGGTTCGGTCTTAGCCCGCGCCATACCGATCACGTGCGCGGGAGCATTCCCCTCAAATGACGTCGCGCCGGTGTCGGGGAAATCACCGGGTTGACGCGCCGCTATAAATTAAGCAGCGAGAGCCAGCTGGGGCTCAAAAGAAGAATTCTTGTCAATTCATTTTGACGGTACCCCTGTTTAACGT
>NZ_DAWDUX010000071.1:0-2900 GCF_052346665.1 Collinsella sp. | reverse complement strand
GAGGCCGCTTAGCGGTTATGATTTATCGCGTCCAAGTTTCGGGGCGCAGTTCAGTTTCGAAACGGGCGTTTTCGGCGCCATCGAGCCTCCAAAGGCGGCCCGCCGCGCCCTTTGGGACAAAAACAAAAACTCAAAGCCCTGAGTTTGAAAAAAGTTTTTGAGGTTGTCCCAGCTTTTGTCCCCGAAGCCGACGAAACGCGACATCGCGTCATTCGGCGGCACGCGTTCCGTGTCGATGCCGCAAACTGGGTGCAACTGGAATGACGGGACGACAGAGCCAAAGCCATCGAGTGGGAATAAGGTTTAAGGAACCAACTTCTGAAAAATCAAAAATATTAGTGTCTTAACTGACGATTATCGCCTCCTCTGATAAACTAGGCAGAGGAGGCGGTTTACATGAAACTGTACCATCGCGAGCAATATCTGAAAAAGATTCGACCGTTCTACGATGACGATCTAATCAAGGTAATCACAGGTATTCGTCGCTGCGGCAAATCGTGCCTCATGGCAACGATTGCCGAAGAACTGAGAAATCGCGGCGTCGAAGATAAGGACATCATCTACCTCGATCTTGATAAGCGCGGAAACCGCTCGATTAAGACGCCTGAGCAGCTGGAGGAAAAAATCGAGTCGCTTCTGGCTGACAACGGCTTCAAATACCTCTTCATCGATGAGGTGCAGAACGTCCGAGACTACGAGGAGGTCGTGAACGCCTACAACTCGGATGGCGGCTTCTCGATATTCATCACAGGCTCCAACTCGTATCTGCTGTCTGGCGAGCTGATGACCAAGCTCACGGGCCGATACGTGGAGTTCGAGATGTTCACCCTGTCCTTTTCCGAGTTCCTCGATATGAAGAGGTTCATGGGCAAGGCGGTCGGTGACGCGCGAATCGAATTTGACGAATATCTACGCTATGGCGGGTTTCCTCGGTCTCTGGAATACGAAGATCCCGAGGCAAAGGCTCGCTACATCGAGGATGTCGTTGGGCAGATCGTCGACAAGGACATCAGGTCTCGCAACAAGATCCGGAACATTGATACGTTCAACCGTGTCATGACCCACGTCATCAACAACTATGGTGCGCCAACGAGCCTCACCAACCTTCATGACTATTTCACTAAGACGGAGCGCATTGCCGTCGAGCGGCGGACGATCGCCTCCTACATCCAGATGCTCGTTGACGCCAAGGTGCTCTACAGATGCGAGAGATTCGACCTTAAGTCCCGCAAATCGTTGCGTGGCGAGGAGAAGTACTACCTTGCGGATCCGGGTATCTATTTTGCGCGCAACATCGATGTCCGGTTGAATTACGGGCCCTCGTTGGAAAACGCCTTGTACATCTATCTCCGCTCGAGGGGATATAAGCTATCCGTAGGCCGCATCGGGAAGCTGGAGTGCGACTTCATCGCCCGCAGGCGCAACGCCTATGCCTACATCCAGGTTTCGATGACAATTGCCGATAGGAACGTGGAAGAGCGTGAGTACAGGCCATTCGGCTACATCAGGGACGGGTATCCGCGATACCTTTTCACGCTTGATCCCCTGCTGCAGGAGAGAGATGGCGTCAGACATCTTAACATGGTGTCGTTTATGAAAGATAATGGCGACCTAATTTGAGCGGCGGCCGGATTTCTTTGCTTCTCGGTACATGAGTGACGTGAATTAAAAGAGGACCATTGATTCACTTGGAATCGGCAGGCCGAGAACTCGTGTTGAAGTTAATGAGCTTTTGACCAGTGGCTCCTGTTACTGAGTGGGAGCAGCGAGAAACAGCACCGTCCAAACCCCTGACCTGCGGAGAGGTCGGGGGTTTTCTTTTCTGGCAACCTCTGGGCAATCTTTGTAGGCGCTGGGCCTGAAAAAGGAGGTAAGAATTCTCGCGCGCCCCCTTCAGTTCGCCAAAAGAAATGAATGGGCCAGGGTCGGTGTAAGTCATAATGCAACGAATAGTGTATCGTTGCATTATAATATGCAACGAAAACAGCTTCGATGCATTATCATTCAGGCGAAGGGGAGAGCCCATGCGAGAAACCAGGACCCTTGAATTCAAAGAATCGGTCACCAAGACGTTCCTCAAGACCGTAAGCGCCTTCGCAAACTACGGCACAGGTCGCATCTTGTTTGGGGTTGACGACTCGGGTGCGACGGTCGGCCTCGCAGATCCGTCGGCGGATGCGCTTCGAATCGAGAACATGATCAACGACTCGCTCGACCCCGTTCCGCGCTACACCATCAACATCGATGAGGCCAACAAGGCCATCTGCCTAACCGTGAACGAGGGGAAGTCGAAGCCGTACTACTGCAACCGGAGGGCCTACCGAAGGGCGGATTCAGCGACTATCGAGGTTGATAGAATCGAGCTCGGCAGGCTGGTCCTCTCGGGGCAGAACCTCAGCTTTGACGAACTCCGGTCCTCCCGCACCGATTTGTCGTTCTCGCTTTTGGCGGAGCGCTTCATGAGGCATCTCGGGCTGACCGCCTTCGATGACAACTCCCTTCGGACTCTCGGGCTCCTCGGGATAGACGGGGCGTACACCATTGCCGGGGAGATCCTCGCCGATGACAACGGCCTCCCGGGCATTGATGCCGTGAAGTTCGGCTCGGGCATTAGCGAGCTGCTCGACCGCAAGGCCGTCGAGGGCCGCTCGGCTCTCGAGCAATACGACGCGGCACTTGAGATGTACGAGCGTTATCTCGTGTACGAGACGGTTTCGAGCGCTGCCAGGGAAAGGGTGGAGCGCGTCCCGTTCGAGGCGTTTCGAGAGACGGTGGCGACCGCGCTCGTCCATCGCGTATGGGATGTCCCTGCCAACGTCACCGTCTCAATCTACGACGACCGGGTTACCGTTGTTTCGCCGGGCGGCCTCCCCAGCGGCGTGACCGAGGAGGAGTATCTA
>NZ_DAWDUX010000070.1:1297-3856 GCF_052346665.1 Collinsella sp. | reverse complement strand
CCCCTCATGCGAGGGTCGTGGTGCCGCATGAGCGGCGACGACCTGTCAAAGTACCCGAACTGCGAACGTGCCGCAATCCGTAAGCGAACAGTGTACCACGTTCGCGTCTCGAGCGTCTTCAGGGCACTCATGTGACGCACAGCGGGAGAAGAAGCCCCATGATTTGCGGACATCTGTTCATCTTCACGACTCATTGGGGTACAAGTCATACAGACGAGAGGAGCTCCAATGGAAGACAAGGCGAAAAACGCGGGTAAGGTTGCGATTGTTTTGGAGGGCGGCAGCTTTCGTGGCCAGTTCACCGCGGGCGTGCTCGACGTTCTCATGGAGCACCGCGTTGAGGTCGCGGCGTGTTACGGAACCTCTGCGGGTGCGCTCAACGGCCTGAATTACAAGAGCCGTCAGATCGGTCGTGCAAACCGCGTGAACCTGGCATTTTGCAATGATCCGCGCTACATGGGCGCTCAATCGCTCATTACCACCGGCAGCATGGTCGGCTACGATTTCATGCTCAACGACGTGCAGGATCGCCTTGACCCCTTCGATAATGACGCCTATCTGGCCAATCCCATGGAAATGTATGCATGCGCCACGGATGTGATGTTCGGAACTGCCGCGTACCTGCCGGTTCGCAATGCGACGCTCGACATCGACGCCGTGCGCGCCTCCACTTCCTTGCCGCTGGTCACGCAGCCTGTCGAGATTGACGGGCACCTGTACCTGGACGGTGGCACCGCCGATTCCGTTCCGGTTGAGCATGCGCTCGAAGATGCGGGTTTTGACCGGGCGATCGTGGTGCTCACGCAGGATCGCGATTACGTTAAGGGTCCCTATGGACTCATGCCGGCGGCTCAGCGCGCATACGCCGCATATCCGTATTTGCTGGAGGCGATGGCGAATCGCCACGAGCGCTACAACGAGCAGCGCGAGCACATTTGGGAATATGAGCGCGAGGGCCGGGCATTCGTGCTGGCGCCGCCACGTCCCGTTGAAGTGGGGCATGTCGAGCACGATGCGGCGAAGTTGCTCGATCTGTATATTCAGGGCCGCCAAGAAGCGGCTGCCCATATTGATGAGATACGGGAGTTCGTGGGCAAATAGGGGCTGGACGGAGGCGTGACGTCGATACCGCGCATTCCGTTGGCGGCTGAATATCGACCGCTTACCGGTTGGTCTTGATTTCTCATACCAGTAAGACTACCTGCTGGCACTTCGTGGTATAAGAAGAGTGAAAAAGGGTCCTCTCCACTGAGATACTCAGAGAAGCCCCATCAGAGGGCGGAGAGGTCGGGAACCCGGGCAGGCGCAAGGCCCCCGGGTTCCTTCTTGTGAGGTGCCCGAGAGGTTCCGGCAGGGTGCCGAACGTCTGCAAGAGGCTTGTTGCCGACGAAGAGGCGGAGGCCGCCGGGGCGTCCGGGCATCGTTTCGCCGGGGGTGGGAAGAGCATCCAAAACCATCGCCCGCCTCCGTCTCCGTCCCGCCTGTGCAGAAGTTCTGCACGTATGGCGGAAATGCGTTGACTTCGCTGTACAGGGCGGTATTATTGACAAGTTACTTTCCAGAGCCCCGTGAAACTCTGTTAAGACACACGTACTGTACATGGAGGAAAAGTGATTCTTAAGTCGACTCACTACGCCAAGCAGGGTGAGGTTGCCCGTAACTGGGTCCTCATCGACGCCGAGGGCGCCACGCTGGGCCGTCTTGCTGCCCAGGTTGCCAAGATCCTGCGCGGCAAGAACAAGCCCCAGTTCACGCCCAACTCCGACTGTGGTGACTTCGTGGTTGTCATCAACGCCGATAAGGTCCAGCTTACCGGCAACAAGGCTGACCACAAGACCTACTACCGTCACTCCGGCTACAATGGCGGCCTCAAGGCGGAGTCCTTCCGCCAGGCTATGGAGAAGCACCCGGAGAAGGTCATCGAGCGCGCTGTCCGCGGCATGCTCCCCAAGACCACTCTCGGCCGCAAGCAGCTGACCAAGCTCAAGGTCTATGCTGGCGCCGAGCATCCGCACGCTGCTCAGAACCCCGTCAAGATCGAGCTGGAGGGCTAAAAGATGGCTGAGAACACCGTTGTTTACTACGGCACCGGCCGTCGCAAGAACGCCGTTGCTCGTGTCCGTATCGTCCCTGGCACCGGTAAGGTGACCATCAACAAGCGCGACGCCGAGGAGTACTTCGGCCGTCACCAGCTCGTTGAGGACGCCCTTGCCCCCTTCAAGGTGACCGACACCCTCGGTTCCTTTGACGTCATCGCCCTGTGCGATGGCGGCGGCATCACCGGTCAGTCCGGCGCCCTGCGCCTGGGCATCGCCCGCGCCCTTCTCGAGGCGGGCGACTATCGTGCCGACCTCAAGCGCGCTGGCTTCCTCACCCGTGACGCCCGCGTCGTCGAGCGCAAGAAGTACGGCCTCAAGAAGGCCCGCCGCGCTCCCCAGTTCTCCAAGCGCTAAGGTGTTTGCGAAGACGTTTCCCGTATGGAAATGGGCCTACCGAGTTTTTCGGTGGGCCCTTTTTTTGTACCATTACGACGGTGCGGAATTTTCGGTCTCATCAATG
>NZ_DAWDUX010000070.1:0-1287 GCF_052346665.1 Collinsella sp. | reverse complement strand
CGCCCCACATCAGACCGGCGTCGTATGGGCGCTGGGCGTATGGAAGGAATGCGAATGAAGTACTTCGGAACCGACGGCTTCCGCGGCGAGGCGGGCACGACCCTCACGGTCGAGCACGCGTATAAGATTGGTCGCTACGTAGGTTGGTACTACGGCGCGCGCCAGAACCGCAAGGCCCGCGTCATTGTGGGTAAGGATACGCGCCGCTCGAGCTACATGTTCGAGTCCGGTCTCGTTTCCGGTCTGGTCGCTTCCGGTGCCGATGCGTACATGCTCCACGTCATCCCCACGCCGGGCGTTGCGTACGAAACCATCGACGGCCGCTTCGACTGCGGCATCATGATCTCGGCGAGCCACAACCCCTATACCGATAACGGCATCAAGCTCATGAACAGCGAAGGCTGCAAGATGGACGAGGAAGTCCTTGAGCTCATCGAGGACTACATCGACGGCAAGAGCGAGATCCCGTTCGCCTCGGGCGATGAGATTGGCTGCACGGTCGATTACATGCAGGGCCGCAACCGCTACATCGCGCATCTGATCGCCAGCGCGAATTTCTCTCTGCAGGGCGTGAAGGTCGGCCTGGACTGCGCGAATGGCTCCGCCTCCTCAGTGGCAAAACCCGTGTTCGACGCCCTTGGCGCCGATGTCCGTATCATCAACAATGCGCCCGACGGCTTCAACATCAACGTCGACTGCGGCTCCACGCATATTGAGCGTCTGCGCCGTCATGTGGTCGAGCAGGGCCTTGATGTGGGCTTTGCCTATGATGGCGATGCGGACCGCTGCCTGGCGGTCGATGATCGCGGTAACGTGGTCGACGGTGACCTGATCCTGTATGTGTGCGGCACCTACCTGCACAAGCACGGCCGTCTCACCGCCGGTACCGTGGTCCCCACGGTCATGAGCAACCTCGGTCTGTTCCGCGCGCTCGACCGTGCCAACCTCAAGTACGAGACTACGCCGGTGGGCGACAAGTACGTCACCGCCTGTATGCGCGAAAAGGGCTATAGCCTTGGCGGCGAGCAGTCGGGCCATGTCATCTTTGGTGATATCGAGACTACGGGAGACGGCATCATGACGTCCCTGCGCATCATGGAGGTCATCCGAGCCGAGCGCATGAAGCTCTCCGAGCTGTGCGCCCCGGTCAAGATCTTCCCGCAGGTGCTCGTCAACGTGCGCAGCGAGCGCAAGGCCGAGCTCGATGAGTGCAAGCCCGTGTGGGACGCCGTTCGCGCGGCAGAGGAGGAGCTGGGCGAGCGTGGTCGCATCCTCGTTCGCACCTCC
>NZ_DAWDUX010000069.1:2613-3860 GCF_052346665.1 Collinsella sp. | reverse complement strand
TCGATGTCGTCGTTTGCGATGGCTTTGCCGGCAATGTCGCCCTTAAGTCCATTGAGGGCGCGGCTAAGTTCATGATGCAGGAGCTCAAGAGCGGCCTCATGTCCTCGTTTCGGGGGAAGGTCGCCGCGCTTCTCATGAAGCCTGTTTTGCGTGGCCTCAAGCGCAAGCTGAGTGGTGATGCGAAGGGCGGTGCGGTGCTCTTGGGCCTTCGCGGTGTGGTGATGATCGGTCATGGCGCCACGAGCGTCGAGGCGGTTAAGAACGGCACGCTTGCCTGTGCCGCCGCGGCGCGCCAAGGGCTCGTCGATCGCGTGGCCGATTCCATGGGGGCCGTGGCCTAACAAAATCCCTTCGCCGTGCTCCCATGGCACGCAAAGCAGATGATCACTGGATCAAGGCGTCTCCGCTGACGGCGAGGGCGCGGCTTTGCTGTGTGTGCCGCCTTCGCTTAGGGTAAAATCATTTTCATATGTGGATGGACGACACCCGTGTGTCGTCCAAAGAGAAAGGGGCAGTGCCATGGCACTCGATCGCGCCGAGATCTTCGATAAAGTTTGCGATATCGCCGCCGACGTCCTCGGCGTCGAGGCCGGTGAGCTTTCCGAGGCCACCACGTTCGACGACCTCGATGCCAACTCCCTCGATCGTCTCCAGCTCGTGACCGCCATGGAAGACGAGTTCGACATTGAGATCGATGACGATAAGCTCATGGCCATCAACTCCGTCGCCGAGGCGATCGATGCCATCGAGCAGACCTTGGAGGCCTAGATCTTGTCCATTCGCGAGAAGCTCGATCGCGCGCAGGAGATCTGCGGGCATCAATTCAACGACATCTCGCTGCTGCGCAGCGCGGTCACGCATCCCTCAGCCGTTGAGGGGGAGCCCGTCTCGGCCTCGTATGAACGACTCGAGTTCCTAGGTGACTCCATTTTGGGCGCCGTTGTCGCCGTTTCCCTCTTTCAGACCTATACGGACTTTGACGAGGGCAAGCTCACGCGCCTCAAGGTGTCCCTCGTCTCAGGCACAACGCTTTCCGATGTGGGCCTTGAGCTCGGCATCGACAAGGTGATCATCCTGGGAGCCTCTGAACAGGGGACTGGCGCCCGCGGTATGCATTCCGCGCTCGAGAACGTCTACGAGGCCTTGGTGGGGGCACTGTACCTCGATGGCGGTTGGAGTGTGGCGGAAACATTCATCATGCGTACGCTCAAACCACACCTGGCGACCGAGCGCGCTGAGCACCCCAC
>NZ_DAWDUX010000069.1:0-2520 GCF_052346665.1 Collinsella sp. | reverse complement strand
TGGAGAAGAGGGGCCCGCGCATGAGCCCACGTTCACCGCAATCGCCTTGGTCGATGGTATCCGTCGTGGCCGCGGCACCGGTTCCTCGAAGAAAGAAGCGGAAGCTGCCGCAGCCCTCGATGCGCTTGATCGCATGGGATACACCACAAATGGCGTTATCCTCAAGAAGAAGCTCGGATAGCGAGGCCCCGTGTACCTTAAGTCGCTCACCCTCAAGGGTTTCAAATCGTTTGCCGATCGCGCTCAGATGACCTTCGAACCTGGGCTCACGGTTATCGTTGGTCCCAATGGTTCGGGCAAATCGAACGTCTCTGATGCCATCTTGTGGGTTCTGGGCGAGCAGAGCGCCAAGCAGCTGCGCGGGCAGGCCATGGAGGACGTTATCTTCTCGGGCTCGTCTGCGCGTAAACCGGTGGGTGTTGCCGAGGTGACGCTCGTGCTCGATAATTCCGATCACGTGCTTCCCGTCGATTTCAACGAGGTCGCCATCACGCGGCGCATGTACCGCTCGGGTGAGAGCGAGTACCTCATCAATTCCAGTCCGTGTCGCCTGATGGACATTCAGGATATCTTGCATGACTCCGGCTTAGGCAAGGACACGCACTCCATCATCTCCCAGGGCAAGCTTGATGCGATTTTGCAGAGCCGCCCCGAGGAGCGGCGGAGCCTTATCGAAGAGGCCGCCGGTATTTCCAAGCACAAACGCCGCAAGGAACGCGCCCTGCGCAAGATCAAGAGCATGGATGAACATCTCACGCGTGCGCGCGACATAAACCGTGAGATCTCCCGTCAACTCAAGCCGCTCGAGCGGCAGGTTGATCGCGCTCGAAAATACAAGGACCTCTCGAGCAGGGCGACCGAGCTCACACAGGTCCTTGCCGTCGACGAGCTTCGTCAGCTCCAGGCCCAATGGGCGGATCTCGAGTCGTCCTCGCGCGAGAGCGCTGCGGCCCTCGAGCTCGCCCGCTACCGCCTAGGCGAAAAGGAGCGCGAGCTCGAGAAGCTCCAGGTCATGCTCGAGGAAAAAGGGCTGTTCGTTGGTGACCTTGGTGAACAGCGCCGTCATATGCAGGATATCGTCGGGCGAATCGGTTCTGATATGCGTTTGCTCGAGGAGAAGGGGCGTAATATGGTCGCGCGCCTCTCCGAGATGCGTGGCACCCTTTCCGGCTCCGAACACCAACGGCGACGAACGGTGGAGGAGCTTTCCGACATCAACCGGCAACTTGATGAGGAGCGTGCGACGGCCACCGTGGCTGCAGAGGACGTTGCCGCCCTTGAGCCTGCCGCCGATGAGCTCCACGCGCGACGAATCGAGCTTGGTGAGGTTATCACCGCGCTCACGCGGGAGCAGCGTGAGGTCCAGCGAACGTCTGATGGTGCCGCCCTCGAACTCGTCAAGGTTAAGGAGACGCTTTCCAACGCCGAGCTCGAGGATGATATGTATGCCCGTCGCCTTGAACAGGTCGATGACGAGGCCGATGAGCTGCGTGCTTCTCTGGCCCATCGCCGCGATCGTGCCGACGAGCTCGTCGCGGAGCTGGATGACGCCCGCACGGCACGACAGGAGGCTAAAGATGCCCTTGACGCGGCAATCGCCGCTCTCGCGGATTTGCGGGAAAAAGAGGCTCAGACGCGTGAGAAGCTCGCCGACGTCCGTTCTGAGCTTTCGGGACTCAGGAAGGTCGATGCGAGCCTGAGTGACTCCTCGCCCCTTGCCGCTCGTGTGGTGAGCAACCACCCCGAGTCCATTGCGGGGCGTTTGGGTGATGTCATCGAAGCCCCCGTCGAGCTTGAGCCCCTCGTCGAGCAGTTGCTTGCGGGGGACATCGATGCGCTCGTCTGCATGGACGGCGATGCGCTTGCCCGTGCTGCGTCGTTCGCCCTTGGCCAGAAGGATGCATCTGGTGAGGCTCTTCTGCTTGCGCGAGATGTTACTGCTTCGGACCGGCACCAGGGTGCCGCAGGTTATCGCTTGGTCGAGCGCCTTCAGGTGCGCGAGGGCTACGCTCCCGCCGTCGCCGCTTTGCTCGGTCACGTCTATGTGGTCGATTCCCTTGACGATGCGCTGTCGGCTCCCATCGTTTCCGGCGTGCTTTACGTGACGCCCGACGGCGCTCGCGTGCGTGATGGGGGTGTGGTTCGCTTGGGCGCCACGAGCGGGGGTGCCGCCGGCTCACTTGAGCGCAAGCGCCGCATTCGCGAACTCGAGGGATTCGAGCCTGATTTGCTTGCCGTCTTCGACCATGCCGTTGAGCGCGTTGGTGAGGCCACCGAGGCTATTGAGGAGGCCCGCACGGTCGAGGGTAACGCCGCGGGAACGATTTCGCGCCTCGAAGGAGAGCATGCCTCGCTCTTGTCTGAGATCGGGCGTATGGAACATTCTCTTTCGGTCAAGCTCGGCGAGCGTGCTAATCTCGCCAAGCGCCGCGAGGAGGCGGCGGTCGCCGTGCGCGATGCGCAACCGCGGGTCGACGAGCTCACGACGGTTCGCGATGATTCGCTTGCGCGCCTGGATGA
>NZ_DAWDUX010000068.1:0-3929 GCF_052346665.1 Collinsella sp. | reverse complement strand
AGGGAGATCTTGAGCGCACCCGCCGCGACCGGGAAGTTCAACGTCCACAGTCCGGAAACAAGCAGAAGGGCACCCACAGCAGGCTCGGCACCCCGCAGGGTGAACGGGGCCGTGGAGGCAAATGCGCCGATCACTGAGAGTGCACCCGCGCCAATGCCAAACCACGATAGCAGGTGCAATGCGCTCATCGTGTCGGCATAATCCCAAAGCGGTGCGACAAACAGCGCACAACCCAGTACGAAGCAGGCGGCGGCCATTACCGCATGGCTCCATGAGAGCCCATGCAAGCGGTCGAATATCGCATCGAAATTAGTCATGTCCATCCCTCCCCAACGGCTTTCGCCGCACGTTTTCCCGAGGATAAGTATACCATCCTACTTCTTGAATCGGGCACCCTGGCGCTTGCGGCCAGATGCGAACGCAGACCCCTTGCGGGCGCTCTTGCGAAGCGCCTCGATAACCTCGTCCTCACTGGTACCCTCTACCATCGCCTTGAGGCTCACCACGGCATCGCGCAAGCGGGCCGCTTCCTCAAAGTCCATAGCCTCGGATGCGGCGCGCATGTCCTCCTCCATGGTGGCGATCACGCGCATCAACTCATCGTGAGGCAGCTCCGAGAGCTCGTTGGCAAGGCGCTCCCCCGTTGTGGGACCACCATCCGCTCCAGACGCTGTCGACTCGACAGGAGAGAAAAAGGCTCCGTGACCAAGGCTGTCTCCGCGGGAGCGGTCTTTTTTGCCCACATTTTCCTCAGCTTCGGCGATAAAACTCGAGATATCGCTGATTGCCTTGCGCACCGTTTGCGGCCTGATTCCATGCTCATCGTTGAAACGCATCTGGATGGCACGACGTCGGCTCGTCTCGTCAATTGCCTCGCGCATCGAGTCGGTCACCGTGTCGGCATACATGATGACCTCGCCCTCGGCATTGCGTGCCGCGCGGCCGATAGTTTGGATAAGCGAGCGGCGATTGCGCAGAAAGCCCTCTTTGTCGGCGTCCAAAATGGCGACGAGGGACACCTCTGGCAGGTCAAGACCCTCTCGCAGCAAGTTAATGCCCACAAGCACGTCGATTTTCCCCTGACGAAGACTCCGCAGGATCTCAACGCGATCCATCGTCGCCGTATCTGAGTGCATGTAATTAACGCGAATACCCGCATCAAACAGATGGTCCGTCAAATCTTCGGCCATGCGCTTGGTAAGTGTCGTCACCAGCACGCGTTCGTGCCGAGCGACGCGCTCGCGGATCTCATCGATAAGGTCATCGATTTGCCCACGTACCGGACGTACGTCGATCTTTGGATCGAGTAAGCCGGTAGGACGAATGATTTGCTCAACATTATTCTGACTCACGCGCAACTCATAATCGCCCGGCGTCGCGCTCACGTAAATGAATTGTGGAATCCGAGCCTCGAATTCATCGAACCTCAGCGGTCGATTGTCCAGAGCGGAGGGCAACCTGAAACCGTGCTCGACCAACGTCACCTTGCGCGAGCGATCGCCCTCGTGCATACCGCGAATTTGAGGCACAGTCACATGACTCTCATCTATGATGCAGAGCATGTCCTTGGGGAAGTAGTCGATGAGGGTGAAGGGGGGCTCGCCGGGCTTTCGGCCATCAAGATGGCGCGAGTAGTTTTCAATACCCGTCGTGAAACCCATGGTCTCCAGCATTTCGAGATCGTAGCTCGTCCGCTGTTCCAACCGCTGCGCCTCAAGAAGCTTGTCGTTGGCTTTAAGCTCTGCCACGCGCTCTTCAAGCTCCTCTTCGATTGATTTGAGCGCAGCCGTCACCTTGGGCTTCTCGGTCACATAGTGCGATGCCGGCCAAACGGGAATGGCGTCGTACTCGCGCAGGAGTTCTCCGGTCACCTCGTCGATTTCGGCAATCACCTCGACCTCATCGCCAAAGAACTCGAATCGCAACGGATGCTCGGCATAGGGTGGATACACATCGACCACATCACCACGCACGCGGAACGTTCCGCGCGACAGGTCGTAGTCATTGCGATCGTACTGAATATCGATGAGAGCATGGATGAACTCATCGCGTTCCAATGGAACCTTCTTGTCCACATTGGGGGCGAGGCCCGCGTAATCCTCAGGCGAACCGATACCGTAGATACACGAGACGGAGGCGACCACGATCACATCGCGGCGTGACAGCAAGCTTGCCGTTGCCTGATGCCGAAGCATCTCGACCTCTTCATTGATCGAAGAGTCCTTCTCGATATAGGTGTCACTGGAAGGTACGTACGCCTCGGGCTGGTAGTAATCGTAATAGGAGACGAAATACACGACCGAATTATGCGGAAAGAACTCCTTGAGCTCGCTCGCAAGCTGCGCGGCGAGCGTTTTGTTCGGAGCCATGACCAAGGTCGGCTTTCCAAGAGCCTCGATTGTCTTGGCCATCGTAAAGGTCTTGCCTGATCCTGTTACTCCAAGGAGAACCTGGTAGCGATCACCTTGTTCCACACCCTCAACGAGCGAGGCAATCGCCTCCGGTTGATCGCCCGAAGGTTCAAACGGCGAGACCACCTCAAAGGAGGCCGACGTACCGCTGACTCCGAATCGCCGAAGCTCACCACCCACACGCTCAACTTCAAAATCGGCCATACCGCACCATCCACTCGCTCGATTCTCGGGGGTCACGCATTCTATGTGTTGATACCCCAGGATGTCAATCTCAAGACAGGGCTAGTGCGTGGCAGAACCACGGACGGCTAGCAAAAAGCCTGGGGATACAGTTCCCGGTAACGAGTTTGTGCCATCGTAACGCGGACGAGATATGCCTGAGTTTCGGGGAACGTGATCGCGTTTCGCAGCAGATCGTCTTCCTGTGTCCAAATATCGACATTACCCATGCCGGCATTGTAAGCAGCGATAGTCTTGTCCGTAGCGCCATTGAAATACGAAAGGAGATACGAGAGATACGCGCAACCGAACTCGATATTCGTCTGGGGATCAAGAAGGTCATCGGCGGAGAACTGAGAACCATCGACCAGACCCTTGCTCACCATGTCAGAAGCGGTCTCGGGCATGAGCTGCATCAAGCCCATGGCCCCGCGATGAGACTGCGCCTCTGCATCCCAGCTTGATTCCGAGCGAATAATTGCTGCGACAAGATACGGATCAACGCCATGGGCGGCGGCAGACGAAGTGATTTCGTCTTCATATGAAAGAGGATACAGGGACTTGAAAATCAACGAGGGGGCAAATGAATAGGCATATGAGATCACGCCGAACACCAGAACAATAGCGAGTGGAAGCACCCGATACCACGTAAAAAAACGGGATCGCTTGATCATTATCGCTCACCTTCGTGAAGGCTCTCAATACCTCGAAGACGTACCCATGCATCAAGGGCATCGAACAACGAATCATCGCCTCGAGTGTTGTCGATACAATGATCCGCCATGGCGATGATTTCATCTTCGGAAGGCTGAACCGAAGCTCGCGCATCAAAATCCACGACGGACATACCCCGGGCAATCGCGCGCTCGCGACGGACTTCCAATGGCGCGCTGACGGCGATCACCTCATCTGCAAGTCCAAACGCATCAGAAAACGCCGCAGGTGCGGAAACCTCAACGACAGTGAGAGGAAAGGAAGGTACGAGCGTTGAACAACACTGGATGGGAAGAAGCAGCGTGCTCAGCCGCTCAATCAAAACAGGGTGCACAAGATCGTTAAGGATATGAGTTGTCTCGGGAGTGGCAAAAGCTCGTTCAGCCAAAACAGATGTACGAATGTCGCCATATTCGTCGAGAACATCCCAGCCGAATTCATCGGCAATTGCCTGTGTCAGATCAGAGCCCGGCACATAAAGCTCTTTTGCCATTCGATCAAGGTCGATGTGTCGTGCGCCACGAGAGGACAGATAACGGGAGGCAGTTGACTTACCAGATGCAAGGTTGCCAATAACAAAGG
>NZ_DAWDUX010000067.1:0-4001 GCF_052346665.1 Collinsella sp. | reverse complement strand
AGCGCAACGCGAAAAGACGGAGGACATATATATGGCGGTTGACGGCAACAAAGCAACGGCGGCGCGGACGTTTAAGGTCCCGCGCCTTCCGGGCGACATCATGATCTACCCCATGATCGTGGGCCTGCTCATTAACACCTTCTGCCCCCAGGTCTTGGAGATTGGCGGATTCTTCACGGCGGCTACGCGCGGGGGTGCCAACGCGGTGGTCGCCGCGATTCTGCTGTTCGTCGGCGCGGGCATCTCGTTCAAGGCCACGCCGGGCGCCGTCAAGACGGGCGTCGTCGTGCTCATCCCCAAGCTTGTGCTCGCCGCGGCGATGGGCCTCGCCGTCGCTTGGTTCTTCAACGACGACCTCCTCGGCCTGTCGTCCGTCTCTATCATCGGCGGCATCTCGTTTTGCAACATGGCCCTCTACACGGGCATTATGAGCGAATACGGCGACGAGGCCGAGCAGGGCGCCGTGGGCATTCTGTTCCTCACCGCGGGTCCCACGGTTGCCATGATCATCCTGGGCGTCTCCGGTCTGGCGAGCATCCCGCTGGGGACCGTCATCGGGTCGGTACTGCCCCTCGTCATCGGTATGGTGTTGGGCAACTGTTTCCCGTTCGTGCGTGACCTGCTCAAGCCAGGCGCCAATCCCGCCATCGCCGTGTTGGGCTTCCAGCTCGGCTGCTCGATGAGCCTCGCGAGTTTTGTAACCGGTGGCTTGTCCGGCATCCTGCTCGGCCTTGTGACGGTGTTCGTTGTGGGCCCTGTGACCTGTCTGTTCGAGCGTCTGTGTGGCGGTACGGGTAAGGCGGCCATCGCCTGCTCGACGATCGCCGGCACGGCCATGACCACTCCTGCGGCACTCGTTGAGGTTGCACCCCAGTACGCTGCCATCGCGCCGGTGGCCTACGCGCAGATCGCGACCGCCGTCATTGTGACGGCACTGCTCGCTCCGATTCTCACGGGCTGGTTCGACAAGCGCTTCTGCCAGGGCTGACGTCGTCTGTTTCTCTGTTTCGGTGTGTTTGGGGCACAGCCGCCTTTATCGCAGCTAGAGGGCAGCGGCCTGTAGGATGGCGAACACCGCGACGCCCGTCACGATGCACCAGACGAGCGACTTGGTTTTGATCCCGACTGCCGTAACGATGCCAGCGGCGGGGCAAAGCTGGGTTTGAAGCTGCGAGAATGCGCCCTGCATCCTCACCGCAACGGGCGGTGGCGGAATTGTCGCGATGTGTTGCTACAATTGTCGCTGCTAGATGGTGGAGCGCAACGGTGGTTGCGAGGATAGTCTTGCGCTGAGGCCCGATTGCCAAAAGGGGCGAAAGCATCCCATGACGGCTGCCGTCGGGCCCGGAATATCGGCGCTACAAGGAGGCTTTCATTATGGATGACGCGACGACGCAGCTCGCCGACCGCCTGCTCGACCTTCGCCGCAAGGCCGGCTATTCGCAGGAGCAGCTGGCGGACCTGCTCGGGGTTTCCCGTCAGGCCATCTCGAAGTGGGAGGGTGCCCAGGGCCGCCCCGAAGTCGACAACGTGGTCAAGTTCGCGCAGATCTACCGTGTGAGCACAGACTTCATCCTCACGGGCTCGGCGAGCGTCCCGTCGGTGTGCGAGACGCCCTCGGCGCCCGCCCCGCGCGAGCTGTCGCGCGAGTACCGCTTCGCCCTCAGCGCCCTCATGGTCATCGCGGGCACTGCGGTCGTGTTCCTGCTGATCGTCGTTATCCTGACCATCCTGTCCACGATACTCACCTCGGGTGCCGACATCCCCGGCTGGAAGTAGCCGCTGGCCGAGGCCTCGTATTCACTATCAACTGATGAGACGCGTGCAAGGTAACTTGGCGCTTGTCCGATGCGCCCTTTCTTGCAAGGTGCAGGGCTCGTGCGCTTTGGCCTTGCATGCTCACGGGCGGATTGGCAAAAGGAGCAGAAGAATTATGGGCATCCTCGTTGAGGCGTGTGGCGTATGCAAAAGTTATAAGCATGGAAATCTGAACACCGAGGTTCTTCGCCACGTTGATATGAATGTGTTGGCAGGTGAGATGGTATCCATCGTGGGACCATCCGGTTCGGGCAAGTCGACGCTGCTGCACTGTCTGGCGGGGCTTGAGGTCCCCGATGCGGGCGAGATTCATCTTATGGGCGTGGATGTCGTGCGAGCGAGGCGCGGCGAGCGCGTGAAGGTCAGGGCTCGACATGTCGGGTTCGTGTTCCAGCAGTACAATCTCATGCCCTCGCTCTCCGTGGGTGAGAACGTCTCACTGCCCGCGCGCTTTGCCGGTCGCAGGGTGAGCGGGAAGGATGTGTGCGATCTCTTGGAGAAGGTCGGTATGGGAGGGAAGGAGCATGCCCGTCCAGCCGAGTTGTCCGGCGGCGAGGCGCAGCGCGTGGCGCTCGCCCGGGCTATCGCTTCCTGTCCGGACATCGTGTTCGCCGATGAACCCACCGGCGCCCTCGACACGGCGAACGGGAACGCGGTCCTCGACATACTGCGAGCCATGGCGGATGGGGAGAGCCGAGCCGTCGTCATGGTGACGCACGATCTTGAGGCGGCCGCTCGTGCCGATCGGGTGTTTGTAATGCGTGACGGGAAGATCGTCCACATGATGACTCACCCCACATCGCGGGAAATCCTCACCGCGATGGAGACGGTGGGACCGCGTGATGCCGCCGAGGGGGCGATGTTGCGATGATCCGTCTGCTTGTGGGTGATGTTCGGGAGCACTGGCATGTGTGGTTCGGTGTGCTCGCCGTTGCTGCCGCATTTGGCTATATGGGAGGTTGGTTCGCATCGTTTTCCGCAACGGCGGCCGCGAGCCCGATGGCGTCGACTTCTTTCTTCTTTAGAAGCGCCGCCCAGGCGATCCTCATGTTTTCGGCGATTTCCGGATGCGTCGTTCTCTCTTCAACGGCTCGGGGAAGCGTCGTTTCGTTGCGGCGCACCTATGCCCTGTGGCAGGTGATCAACATCCCTCCGGTTATGGTTGGCTTTGCCGTCATCGTTCAAATTGCACTTGTGGGGGTCTTCGGTTCGTGCTTGGGCTTGGCTTTGTGCTGGGTAAGCTCATCCACCGTGTTCAGTGCTCTGTTCATGGGTGTTGACTTGTTCGAAGGGGTGCGGCTTCTGCCGGGATTTTCCCTCTGCCCTGCGGTTCTGGGTGTGTCGCTATTCGTGTCGGTACTCGGCGGGGCGCGCGCCGCAAGGAGCGCGGCGTGCACACCGCCCGTGATGGCTTTGCGTGACGAGCGGTCGGTCGAGGGCGCATCTGCGCGCATGACGCCGCTGCGATGGCTTTCCGCCCTTGCCGCATGTGCTGCTGCCGCATGGTGTATGTCCACGGTTGACCCCGCCTTGGCCCCTGTTGATTTCGGCCAGAGCACCTGGCTTGTCATTTTGCCTATTGCAATCCCGGCGCTAATTACGGCTCTCGCCCCTGTACTTTTGCCGAGGATCCTGCGCGCGGCGACGTGTCCGTTGTCGCGCTGGACGGCGTGGCTTCTCGCGCGCAGGAGCGCTCAGCACGACGTAACACAGAGCTTGTCGATTGAGACATCCCTCGTTGTTGCCATGGGTGTCGTTGCGGGTTTCTATTCGATGATGAGCCTGATGGAGCGGTATGCCACGGCATACGACTTGCCGATTGGGGGCGGATTCGACCTCGACCCGCGCCTCGCGTGCGTAATGTTCGCGGGGCCGGTTGTCTTGGCGGCTGTGGGGTCGTGCGCACATGTAGTTCTTGCCTTGCGAGTGCGTGAGCGTGACGCGTCATTGCTGGAGGTATGGGGTGCCACCCCGCGCCAGGTTTGCGTCCTCTCGGTTCTCGAGGCGTTTATGCATGTGGTGACAGCAGGCTCAGCTGCATTGCTTGCTGTTGTGCTTTCCAACGTGATCGCGGCCCATGCGTTGGGCTTGGGTGCTGGGAGCGCGATGCTGTCTGTGCGCTTTGCCCCTGCCGCTTTCATTGCCGTCGCAGGTTTCGTCGTGCTGGTCACAGCAGAGCTATT
>NZ_DAWDUX010000066.1:0-4191 GCF_052346665.1 Collinsella sp. | reverse complement strand
CTGGCGGCCTAAGGACGGAGGCCCCGGTCTCCAAGATTTCTGCCGCACGCCCAATCGCGAAGTTTTGTCGAGTTGTGCTACCGTTTTCGACGGGGGTTTTCGATTGAAAGGCGGGGCGCCCGCGTTCATTCAAGTTGAACGCGGGCGCCCCGATTGCGTGCCGTTAGACTCGCTGTGCCTGTTGGCTCGGATTAGCCGACTCCCGGCTCGCGCTACTTCAAGTTTCTGCCGAAGGCGTCGGCGGCCTTGATGGCCTCGATGAACTCTTCGGGCGAGAACGGGGCGGGATTCGCCTGCTTCCACTCGTTCGTGTTCTGGGCCAGCTCGGCGATGCGCTGCAGGTGGCTCTCGTCGAGGTCGAGCTCGGCAAGAGTGACGGGAAGACCGAGCTTCTTGTTGAAGGCGGCATAGCGCGCCAGCTGCTCGGTGTCGCTCGTGTAGGCGAACAGCACGAGCACGCCGAAGCTCACGACCTCTCCGTGCAGGTGCGTGCGCCCGGGGCGCTGCACGCCCGTCGTGGCGTTGTAGAAGGCGTGCGCAAGTGAGGAGTTATAGTAGAAGTCGGGCTGGTTGGTGAGGTTGGAGACATACCCCGTGTTGACCACGATGTCGAGCGCGATTTGGCGCACCGCTTCACTCGACTGGCCGACGCGGACGTCGGCCAAGCCCTGCTCGCCGTAGGCCATGAGGGGATCGGTGCAGGTGTGTGCGAGCGTGAGGCCCAGCGTGCCCGTGTGCGTGAGCTCGGCCTCGCTGGTGGCATATTCGACCTCGGGCTGTTTGGAGAGGGCGTCGCCGATGCCGGCCCAGAAATACTCCTCGGGTGCGGCGGCGATGATGGCGGGGTTGATGAAGATGTGCGCAGGCGCGTCGGGATAGGCGTATCCCTTGAGTGAGTGGTCGTCGTTGTAGACCACGGCGATGGCGGTGGCGCTCGAGCAGTTCGAGCAGATGGTCGGAACGGAGAAGACGGTCTTGTCGAGCTCCTTGGCAGCGGTCTTCACCGTGTCGACCGCCTTGCCCCCGCCGATCGCGAAGGCGATGTCGGCATCGCGAAATGCCCGATTCGCAACAAGCGCGTCGATGGCGGACTGGGTGGAATCGGTGCCGTAGACGATCTCGTCGAGGATTTGCACGTTTGCACTATCGAGTGCGGCGCGGATACCAGGCGCCGCAGCGGCGAGGGCGCGGCGTCCACCTACCAGGACGACGGTTTTTGCCTGGTAGGGGGCGAGTACCGCGGGGATCGCCTCGAAGCAATCCTCGCCAACCGTATAGCTGCTCATTTGAATGGTGCGCATGTGACCTCCTTGACGAGTTGTCGTTCGTGACATTCTAGGACGGTGTTCGCACGCGGCGCTCTGTATCGAAATCGGAAAAAGAGTGTTAACGTAAGATTTCCGTTCTGGGAAGAAAGGTGGCTGTCATGAAGGTCGCGGTGAGCGCCTGCCTGCTGGGCGAGAATTGCAAATACAGCGGGGGCAACAACCGCTGTGAGCGCCTGTTGGAGGTGCTACATGCCCGTCCTGATATCGAGGTGATCCCTGTGTGCCCCGAGGTGGCGGGCGGTCTGCCCACGCCTCGCCCACCTGCGGAGATCATGGGCGGTGAGGTTGTCAACAATCTTGGCGAAAGCGTGGATACCGCGTATCGGGCGGGCGTCGCCGCCGAGATGGCGCGGCTCGCGCCGGCGATCGAGGCGGGGGATCTTGCGGCAGCAGTTCTACAGTCCCGGAGTCCCAGTTGCGGCGTTCATCAAGTCTATGATGGCACCTTCACGGGGACGCTTATTCCGGGGCAAGGCCTGTTCGCCCAAGCGCTCGCGGCGGCGGGCGTGCGCTTGGTGGACGCATCCGATTTAGATGACGTACTCGATTAGATCATGAGAAGTAGAAGACCTCTTCGAATTTCTCATCAAGGGCGATGCGGAGGACGAGGGCGAGTTTGGCGGAGGGACCTGCGGGGCCTGCGGGGTAAAAATGTACGTAGTTCTGCATCTGAGCAAACGGCAACGGCGCTGAAAACCTGACAGCTTTACCACCGCCCATGCCTGCCTCTCCCAACCGTCACTTTGTGTATTAAGGGGTGCCTATGAATTACGTTGTCATCATGTCTGCCTTTGCCTTGCTATGCGGTGTATTGAGCATGCTATTCTTTTCCGGTCGAGGAGCCAAGCTCATCGCCGGCTACAACACCTCGACACCCGAGCAGCGTGCTCGATATGACGAGCGGAAACTATGCAGAGCCATGGGGTTCATCATGGTTGGTGCGTTTTTCGCTCTCGGCACGATGGCACTTGCGGAGTTCGCTCGCATGCAAGGCTCGATAAGCCGTGATTCATCGGTTTGGGTTACGCTCATGGCGGTTTTCGCGATGGCTGTCGGAATCTTCTTTGGCATCAGGCACATGAACACCACCTGCCTCCGGCAATCGTAGTGGATTGTCCAGAGCGTTCCCGTACCGCTGCGTGTAATCGCTGAGTTAACGGATGCGCTTCCATCGCACGGGTCTCGCCACGTGCTATCATGTCGAGCCACAGGCGTTGATGGGGACGAGTAGGCCGGACCCGCACGGAAAAGAGAGCTTGGGGCGGTGGGATCCAAGTGCGTGCGACCAGTCGAAAATCACCCCGGAGCCGCGGCCCGAACGGCTGCCATCCATAGCGTTTTGCAAAACGACTACGTCCCCAATGGGGAGTGTCGTTTGCGGGGACGCGGGATGGTGCCCAGTAGGCGTCGCCGGGATGGCCGTCGTCACGGGCCAGCCGAGTACGAGGGGAGCGCATGTGCGCGAACCTTTGAGCTGGGTGGTATAGCGAAACGCACCGCGGGCCCTGCTTCCCGTATCTCATACGCGCTTCGTCCCAGCTTGAGCTAGGACGGGCGCTTTTTTCATGCGCCCATAACGAGAAGGGGGTATTCGTGGCAAACGAGTACAAGCAGACCATGAACCTGCCCAAGACCAAGTTCCCCATGCGGGCGGCCCTGGCGCAGCGCGAGCCGGAGCGCCTGAAGCGCTGGCAGGAGAACCATGTCTACGAGCTCATGCTCAAGAAGAACGAGGGCCACGAGAAATTCGTGCTCCACGACGGCCCTCCGTACGCCAATGGCCCCATCCACCTGGGCCACGCGATGAACAAGATCGCCAAGGACATGATCAACCGCTACAAGGCCATGCAGGGCTATGAGACCCCGTACGTTCCCGGCTGGGACTGCCATGGCCAGCCTATCGAGCACAAGGTCGAGGAGAAGCTCGGGACGGAGAAGTTCAACCAGACGAGCGTTGCCGAGATCCGCGAGCTGTGCAACCAGTTCGCTGTCGAGAACATCGACCTGCAGCGCGAGGGCTTCAAGCGCCTGGGCGTCCTGGGCGACTGGGACAACCCATATCTCACGCTCTACCACCAGCACGACGCCGCCGACATCGAGGCCTTCAAGGCCATGTTCGATAAGGGCATGGTCTATCGCGGCCATAAGCCGGTCCACTGGTGCAAGCACTGCCATACGGCCCTGGCCGAGGCCGAGATCGAGTACGGCGATGAGACGAGCCCGTCCATCTACGTGCGCTTCGAACTCACGACCAAGCCGGCGGGCCTCGAGTCCTTCGACGGCCCCGTTGACTTCGTGATCTGGACCACCACCCCCTGGACAATCCCTTCCGACCAGGCGGTCTCCCTCAAGCCCGAGGCGATCTACACCGCCATCGAGCACGATGGCCGCGCCGAGATCATGCTCAGGGACCTCGCCGAGAAGGTCTGCGGCATCGCCGGATGGGACGTCACCCCCGTGATGGTCGATGGCAAGCCCTATGAGGTCCCCGCCGAGGTCCTCGATCACCTGCACTACAAGCAGCCCGTCTTCGACGGCGTCGAGGGCGTGGCGCTCCTTGCCGACTACGTAGGCACCGAGGACGGTACTGGTATCGTCCACAACTCGCCCGGCCACGGCGTGGACGACTACTACGTCTGCATGAAGGAGGGCATGGACGTCTGCATGCCCGTCGACGACGACGGTCGCTTCTATAACGGCACCGAGTTCGGCACCGGCGGCCCGTTCTCCGGCATGGACACCGATGAGGCCAACCCGCATATCATCCAGTTCCTGCGCGACCGCGGCATGCTCGTGGCCGAGGTGAAGATCACCCACAGCTATCCGCACTGCTGGCGCTGCAAGAAGCCGGTTCTCTTCCGCG
>NZ_DAWDUX010000065.1:0-4311 GCF_052346665.1 Collinsella sp. | reverse complement strand
GGAACGCCGCTTTGTCTCCCTACGGCAAGCCGTCCCTCGGCAGACGGTCAAACATGTCGCGCGGGGAGCATGCACCCGATTGGGAATGACGGCCTGAAGAAACATCAGATCCTCGCGGCTTCTCGGCGCAAAACCTGGAGCCAATCGGATGCGAATCGCTTCGGGGTACAATGGAAAAAGTTATGCATCATGAGGAAAGGATGCGCACATGAGCTGTGAGCACGCAACCGCGGCGGGCGGACAGACCGCGCCGCAGGAATTTGAGGAGAACAACCTGTCCGAGGTCAAGCGCGTTATCGCCGTGCTTTCCGGCAAAGGCGGCGTTGGAAAGTCCCTTGTGACGGGGTCTCTCGCCGTTGAGCTGGCACGTGGCGGCCACAAGGTCGGCATTTTGGATGCCGATATCACCGGCCCGTCTATCCCCAAGATGTTCGGCATGAGCGGTCGCCACGCCATGGGCCTGGGCAACCTGCTACTGCCCGAGATTTCCGAGCACGGCGTAAAGGTCATGTCGAGCAACCTCCTGCTTAAAAACGAGACCGATCCCGTTCTTTGGCGCGGCCCCGTGATCGCCGGCGCCATCCGCCAATTCTGGAGTGAGACCTCCTGGGGCCCGCTCGACTATCTGCTCGTCGACATGCCTCCCGGCACCGCCGACGTCGCCCTCACCGTTTTCCAATCCCTTCCCGTCGACGGCATCGTTATCGTGACGAGCCCGCAGGATCTCGTCTCCATGATCGTTGCCAAGGCCGTCAACATGGCAGAGAAGATGAACATCCCGGTCCTTGGCGTGGTCGAGAACATGAGCTACGTGGAGTGCCCCGATTGCGGCAAGAAAATCGAGGTCTTTGGGCCCAGCAAGCTTGACGCCGTTGCCGAGCAATACGGCCTCGAGGTCCTCGGCCGTCTTCCCATCAACCCCGCCCTCGCCGCCGCCTGCGACGCGGGCTCCATCGAGGCCGATCTGCCATCGGGCCTCCTTCCCCGCGCGCTTGCCAAGGTCAGCGAAGTGCCGGAGCACGTGGAACCCGCCGACTCCGGCGAAGCCTCGGCGTAACAACCGTGGGCGTGGACAAGCGGACGAAGAACGGCGACGTCATCTACGACGTCGCCATCATCGGCGGAGGCGCAAGTGGGCTCGCCGCGGCGATCACCGCAGCGCGCGCCGGCGCCCGCTGCTGCATCGTGGAGGCAGACGTCGAGGCGGGTTTGGGTATCCTCGCCACCGGCAACGGCCGCTGCAATATCTCCAACGCCAGGCTGGCACCCCGGCATTTCTTGCATGAAGATGCGGCACGAGCCATGTTCGGTGCGCACGCAGAGCGGGATATCGCCGACTTTTTCGAGCGTCTGGGGCTCATGCTCGCCGAGGAAGGCGAAGGGCGCCTCTACCCCGTGACACGTCGGGCCGAATCCGTACGCGATGTACTCCTCAACGCATGCAGTCGTCTCGGGGTCGACATTCTCACCTGTGCGACCGTCTCGCACGCAGCTCCATGCACGTCTCCATCCGGCTATTGGGACCTCACATTGAGCGTTCCCGCTGCCGCACTCTCGTTCAAGCAGGGGCGCGATGCCAAGGCTCGCGTTCGCAACGCGCGCAAGGCACTCGCCGTTGCAGAGCGCACCGAACGGACGCTCCATGCTCGACGGGTCATCATCGCGGTCGGCGGGCGCTCGGCATCCACGTGCGAGGTCTTCCGCCTTGCACACCTCAATGAAATTCCCGTCCTATGTCCCATCGCCTGCGAAATCGATTCCAACGCACCAGGCGCGACACGGCACGCACTCGCCCTCGAGCATCTCGACGGGCTGAGGGTCGAAGGCGCGCTTTCGCTCATGCGCGAGGGCGCCGTCATTGCGTCCGAGGCAGGCGAGGTCCTCTTCCGCCCCTATGGCATCTCCGGAATAGCGGCGCTCAACCTCTCCCGGAGGATCGAGCCCGGTGACATCATCGAACTCGACCTCTTTCCCAGCCTGGGCCAAGCCGACATGACCGAGCTCCTCCGCTCGCGCGCCAGCAGCATCGGGTCGTACTGCGGCGATGCATCGTGGTTCGACGGCTTGGTCGCCCGTCCTCTTGCGTCTCTGCTTTGCGCCATGCTCAACGACTCCGCCGATCCCATGGCACACGCCGCCACCCTCCTTCACCACCTGCGCTTCCGCGTCCATGGAACGACGGAACATGCACAAGCGCACATACACCGCGGCGGTATCCCCCTTTCGTCCGTAAACCTCGAGACGTGCGGCATTGTGAGCTTTCACGACGGAACATCTCCCAGCGGCCTCTTCGCATGTGGAGAGGCGCTGAATATGGATGCCGATTGCGGAGGTTACAACCTCGCATGGGCATGGGCGTCGGGCATGCGTGCGGGCCTGTACGCCTCGAAAGGAACTTCATGCTAGAGATTTCGGAAATCCCTTGCTCGCTTAAGCAGGGCGCAACGGAGGCGAGCTGCCTCGACGTATGCAAACGCGAGGCCGCACGGTTACTCCGCTGCGACCCAAAGACGTTCCGTAGCGTCACGCTTCATCGCAAGTCGATTGATGCGCGCAAAAAGGCACAGGTGCACTTCACCCTGAGCGCACGCTTTGAGGTCGACCCGGCCCTCGATGAACTCGAGCTCATCGAGAGCGTCTCCACCCGTGATGCGCGGCGCGTACGTGTGGTTGATTTCTCCGAGCCCACATTTGAACACGGCTTCACGCGTTCCTCGCACAACGAACCCCATCCTCAACCCATCGTGGTGGGAGCTGGATGCGCGGGACTCTTCGCCGCGCTCACCTTAGCCGAAGCAGGCCTCTCTCCTCTGCTCATTGAGATGGGCGACGACGCAGACCGGCGCACCGATGCAGTCGCGCGCTTCAACGCCACGGGCGAACTCGACCCCGCCTCCAACATCCAGTTCGGCCTCGGCGGCGCTGGAACGTTCTCCGACGGCAAGCTCAACACGGGCACCAAGAATCCCCTGCACCGTCTCGTGCTGAGGACTTTGGTCGAGGCGGGCGCACCGCGCGACATTCTCTGGGACGCCAAACCGCACATCGGCTCAGATGTTCTTCCCACCGTCGTCACTCATATGATCGACCGCATTCGCTCCTGCGGCGGCACGGTCCGCTTCCGCACCAAGCTCGTCGACGTCACGATGGATGACCAGGGGAAGATAGCCGGAATCACCATCGAACATGGCGGGCGAAGAGAGCATCTTCCCGCCTCACACCTCATTCTTGCCTGCGGTCATTCCGCGCGAGACGTCTTCGAGCTCTTGCTTAGCCGCAACGTCTCGCTCGCACGCAAGACCTTCGCCATGGGGGTCCGTATCGAACATCTGCAAGTCGATATTGACAATGCCCTCTATGGCACGGCAGCGGGGCATCCCTCGCTCGGCGCGGCTCCCTACAGCCTCGTCGCGCACCTCAAAAACGGCAGGAGCCTCTTCTCCTTCTGCATGTGCCCCGGCGGCGAAGTCGTCGCCGCCGCATCAGAGCCGGGCGGCGTGGTGACAAACGGGGCGAGCCTCAGCGCACGCAACGGCCGCAACGCTAACGCGGCGCTCCTCGTCAATATCGAGCCCAACGATCTTCCCGGCGATAATCCGCTCGCGGGCATGCATCTGCAGCGATCCTGTGAACAGCGTGCATTCGAGCTCGGAGGCGGAGCCTATCGCGCGCCGGCGCAAACAGTCGGGGACTTTCTCTCCCGTCAGCCTAGCACGGGCCACGGACGCATTGAGCCAACCTATCCGAGAGGCGTTACCTGGGGCTCCCTTGAGGGCATCTTGCCGGCGCACGTCACCGAAACGCTACGCGAGGGCATTCCGGTGCTTGGGCGCAAGCTCAAGGGCTACGATGATCCAGACGCCGTCCTCACCGCACCCGAAACGCGCTCAAGCTCACCCGTCACGGTTGTCCGCGATCGTGCGAACTGCGTCTCCGTCAGCACTCCCGGTCTCTATCCCTGCGGCGAGGGTGCGGGCTACGCGGGTGGCATCATGAGCGCCGCAACTGACGGCATCCGCTGCGCACAGGCCCTTTTGTCGACTCTTTAACCGCGGGCACCCTCGACTCCGCCCGAAACGGAAAGCGAGACGGCTGCATACACGAAACCCCATGCCGCCACGTAGAGGGCGAGGGCGAACGCGGGAAGCATCCCCGCGGCGCCGAACAAGCCAAACAGCCCGGCAAACGCGGCCAAGAGAGCGGCAACCGCAACGGCGACCTGCACCGTCCAGCGACCGACGCCGCGGCATTCCATAGCAACGGCAGTGACGAGGATATACAGAGCCATGAAAGCACACGTGGCGAAGAGGG
>NZ_DAWDUX010000064.1:0-5087 GCF_052346665.1 Collinsella sp. | reverse complement strand
GCTCGGTAGAGAGCATTAATCCTTATACGGTGACGGGCCGCTTGTATGCGGGCGGCTTTGCGGGCCTCATACGCAATGACGTGATGAAAGGCGCGCTAGAAAAAGTCGGTATCGAGTTGTTGCGACCTGCCCAGCCCCAAAGCGCGGCAGTGGGGTGCGCGGTTCAGTCGGACGTCAAGGTGAATGCCGCCAGTTATGCGGGTGGTTTCGCGGGCGCCATGGCGAACAGCTATGCGGTGGACGCGGCTGTGGAGGGCGCGGTGAGCGTTTCCGCCACCGGCCACGAAGAGGAACATGATGGCAAGCGTTCTATCAAGGCGTTGGCGGGTGGCTTTACGGGCGCGGCTACGGTTGGCTGGGCAACCGATCTCGGTCAAGGCGAAAGTAAGAACTCCGATCTTCTGACGGGCGTTAACGGCCTGCTCACGGGGCTTCTGACGAGCGATCCCGAAGCGGCGCAGAACCTTCTTTCGCTCGTGGGCGTTGAGGAGTCCAAATTGCTGGGCGTGCAGATGGAGGGCGATATCGCCGTTCATTCCGCCAATGACTTCGCCGGAGGCTTGGTCGGCCGCGGAGATGGCGTGGTGATCGCGGCATCTGATGCTTCTCACGTGAACGACATCAAGCTGTGGAGCAAGGATGCCGTTAAGTACGATGCGACCGGTCGGGACTCTCGCATCGATGGCCTTCGTTCGGTTTCTGCCGACGGCTCGTATGCCGGCGGCATCGCGGGCGGTTTGGGCACGGCGTCGGTCGGCGGTGTGCTGAACCAGACTATCGGTCTGGGCGGCTATTTGCCCTTCAACGTTAGTTCCGTAACGGTAACGGGCGTTGCGGATGGCTTCATCGTGACCGCGGGCGATTCGTGCGCCGCGGCGGGCATCGGCAAGGAGACGGGCGGCAAGGTCGGCCGTGCGGACGATGCATACGAGTCGGCAGCTGCGGCTCCGGCGACCAGCGTGGTAAACATCTCGAATATCAAGTCGGTTACGGCCAAGAACAATGCTGGCGGTTTCGCGGGCTTGGTTGGCCCGGGCGACCTGGCGTCTACGGGCGGGCTCGATCTTCTTGGCCTCGGTGCGCTTAAGCTCAACGGCTTGCTTTCGGTGGCAGATGGCCTTGAGGTGAAGATGGATGGCGTCACGGTCGCAGGCATGCCTGCGGGCATGGCCGTTGAGGCAACGGGCAACAACGACGCCGACGGCGGTACTACGCGCTTTGCGGCGGCAGGCTTCATCGCTTCGGCCAACAGTGCCGAGGTCACCGACGGTCATGTAAAGAATCTCGCAAGCGTCAGCGCGCATTGGGAAGACGGCGTTGCAGGCGGCTTCGTGGGTGTCTCGCGTACGGGTGGTCTGGCGGATGTCGCCGACGAGGCGGCCATCAAGGGCCTGCTGTCTGCGAGCAACCTGCTCAACGCCGTGGGTTACATGATTCCCTCTTACACGAACGTCGACGTTTCCTTCATCAACGGTGGTACGGTCTCGGCCGATATGGCCGGCGGTTTTACGGGTGATTTCCAGAGCGGCAAGGTCGAAAACCCCGAAGGCAACCCCTGGGCGGTCTATAACATCGCTCAGGTCACGGGCGGCAGCTATGCCGGCGGCTTCGGCGGCAAGGTGACGTCTGGCGCGCTGGCGGCAGCCGATGGCGGCGTGAGCATTCTGGGCGGCATTGCCGATTTGAGCATTGGCGTCGAAGAACTGCTGGGCGTGATGGGCGCCTATGTTCCCTCCATTAAGAACGCCGGTGTGAAATCCGACGCTTCTACGGTTGAAGCAACCTCTGGTGCGGCGGCGCCCGATGAGAAGAACCCCGGTTTCGTCGTGGCTTCGACGCGCATGGACATGCTTGATTCCCAGTCTGGCTCTGCAGGCGGTTTCATTGGCTACGGCTCGGGCGTGCAAGTTTCCAAGTGCGACGTGACGCAGTTGCGCCACACGGGTGTAGTTGAGCCCGCTGAGCTCGAAGGTGCCGACGGTAGCTCGTACTTCAATGGGCAGAGTTCATACGCCGTAAAGGCCCCGCGCTATGCGGGCGGCTACATAGGTAAGATGGACGTGGGTTCCGCCGCTTCGGTGGGCAAGGGTCTCAACGTCTTGGGCAACGCGATCAAGCTTACCGATATCGCCGGGGCGCTTTCCGTGGTGGTTTCTACCATCGAGCATTCCGACGTAAACGGCGGTACGGGTGGCTTTGCCGTGCTGGCAACCGAGACAAGTCTTCCCGAGGGTGATTTGGGCGATGGCTCGGCGGATCCCGGCAGCGCGGCCAACCCGGTGGGCAGCGCCGGCGGCTTCGTGGGCGAGGTCAAGGGTGGCCACATTCAGGATTCCAATGCCTATAACTTCTCGTATATTGTTGGTCAGGTTAAGGCTGGTGGCTATGCCGGCGGCATTGCCCCGGGCGACGTGGCGAGCGTACTTGCCGACAACACCTCTATTCTCAAGGGCCTGATAAGCACCAACGGCACGTTGGCATCTTTGGTGCAGGATTTCGTCCCCACCATCCGCAACAGCGAAACTACGTGCGTTCCGTGCGGCGGTGCGGTGCGTGCTCAGGCTGCGTCCGATAAGCTGGCGCTGCGCGGCATGGCCGGCGGTTATGTGGGCCACAACGAGGGCGGTCACATTTGGGGCAGCAATAATGCCCCATGGAAAGACGAGAACGACGCATCGAATCACTATGACACTAAAAGATTCCCGGCGCGCGATGCTGCCGCCAAACGCATTCGCAGTGTCTATGGTGCCGAATTTGCGGGCGGCTTCACGGGCTTGCTCGAACCAGCCGATACAGCAAGCACGGGCAACCTCAACCTGCTTTTCGGCCTGGTTGAGGTGAACAACCTGCTCGGCGCTCTTGAAGTGACCTATCCTACGCAGGAGAACACCGAGGTTACGGGTCCCTTGCGCGGCATGGACTTCCAAAGCTGGAACGCATGGGCCGAGCATGTGGGATCCCAGGGCGGCTATGGTTCGCAAGTCGGCGCTTTTGCGAACAAGACGTTTGCCGATCAAGCAGAGTTTGAGACATTCGTTGCAGAAGAGGTGCCATACATAATATATGGTACGAACGTGGTGGCGGGTCGCACCGAGGCGTCATCGGAGGTCAACGCGAAGCGTGGCGGCATTGCCGGCGGCTACGTGGGCCTTATGCACGGCGGTGTGATCACGCATGGCCAGGCGACGGACACCAAGACGGTTTCTGCCTTGCGTGCTGCGGGCGGTTTTGCCGGCTCCATGGAGACGGCCGACGCGGCAAGCCTGGGCAGCGTGGACCTGCTCAACTTGATCAGCTTGAACCTGGACAGCCTGGTTTCGGCGCTTGATGTTCTGGTGCCGGTGGTGAAGAGCTCCAGTGTCACGGGCTATCGCAAGGGCATGACGGTAACTGCCACGGGTGCAGATACCGCGCTTGAGCAAGGTTTCGCCGGCGGTTACGTGGGTTACGCATCGGGCGCTCAGATTTGGGGCGACGCCACCTTCGCGGACGCGGATAAGGACGGCGATCGCTGGACGACGGGCGCCACGCATGAAGGCGCTGTGGCTACAGGCTGCAACGTTGAAAACCTTCGCAAGGTGTCTGGCGCTAACTGCATCGGCGGCTACGCGGGCATCATTACTGCGGCAGGTGTGGCAGATGTGAACACTAACGGCGCATCGAGCGGTCTTTTGCAGAAGTTGCTCGATGCGCTCATCGGAACTCCGAGCAGCGTCGCTTCAATTCTGAACGCCACGGTCTCCACGGTGCGCGGAGCGTCCGTGTCTGCCGTTGACGAAGCAACCGATCAGGCTGCGTCCGCTTGGGGCTTCACCATCGAAGGTGCGTACGGTAATGCTGATGCGCGCGCGTACGCTCGCGCGGCAGGTGGCTTTGCCGGTTCCGCCAAAGCAGTCGTTGTCGGCAGCAAGGACGGTGGCACCTCCGGGCTCGATACGGTTTCCGTCAACGGCTTGCGCGGCGTCGAGGGCGGCCAGTACGCTGGCGGCTTTGTGGGTCAGGCCGACGTGACAGGCGTTGCCAGTGTTGCCGGCTCCACCGAGGGTGATCAGAGTACGAATTTGCTGCTCGGTCTCATCAAGGCAGGCAACATCGCCGCAGTGGATGCGTTCCGCCCCTACTTCTATCATGCGAACGTTGACGGCGTGGCCGATGGCTTCCAGGTGCGCGCGCACGACAGCTCCACGCAGGGCATTCTGAGCTCTAAGCAGTTCACGGGTACGGCGGGCGGCTTTGCCGGTTCCGTGGTGAACGGCTCGGTGAAAGACTGCGCTGTGACCGACCTTATGAGCGTGTCCGGCGTGAACTATACGGGCGGCTTCGTGGGGCATCTGGGCAAGGCCGGCACGGTCGATGTGGACAACGCCGGCGTCAACAAGCTCCTCGGTGCCACGGCGGGCGTGCTCGATGTGTGGGGCGCGCATGTCGAGCGCTCTACGGTTATGGGCGTGGCCGACGGCTACACCGTGACCTCCACTCATAACGGCGCCGATTACGGCTTGGGCACCGACGCGGCATCGGGCCGCGAGGTCGCGGGCGGCTTCGTGGGCTATACCGACCTCGCACGTGTGAGCGATTGCGATGCGGGCAACCTCAAGTTAGTCAACAGCGGTGAGATCGCAGGCGGTTTTGCCGGGGAGGCGCTTCGTGCCCATTTGGTCGAAGCTGAGGTAAGCTCTCCGCTGCTCGACCTGGTGCTCCTCATTGTGAATGCGCTGTTAAAGGTGCTCTATGTTCCTGGGCTTGAAAACCTGGGTCTTATCAACTTGGGCGATTGGTTTGGTATTGGCAAGATTTTCGATCTTAAGGTGCTTGCCGATGGCGATGCCGTCTACGTGAATCTCTTCGGTCTGAAAATCGGCGTATCGCTCTCTAAGGCGAGTGCCGAGAACCAGCAGGAGACCGACGTGGCCATCATCACCCTGGGAGATTCCACCATCAAGCTGCCTTGCACCGAGGCCGGCATCACCGATGCCGAGAACGCCAAGTCCAACCTGGCCGTCGAGCTCATCAAAGGCAACCGCGCTCGCGTTGAGGGCTGCTCGGTCACGGGCGTCGTCAGTGGCTACGACGTCTTCGGTGGCGGC
>NZ_DAWDUX010000063.1:0-5551 GCF_052346665.1 Collinsella sp. | reverse complement strand
ACCTCCCATCTCGAGGACTTTATTTTCCAGTCCAAGAAATGGGAGGCAGTTCACCTGTAGGGCGCCCCGGTCTATTGCTTAGCTATGAATTCCCGGTAAATGTGCGAGCGAGCAATCTACATGAGCTCGCAGACGCTCTGGGCAAACGCCACCGGGTCGGCGGGCAGGATGCCCTCGACGAGCAGCGCCTGGTCGTAGAGCAGACCGGCATACAGGGAGAGCTTATCCTGGTCGCCCGCCTCCTGAGCAGCCACGAGCTTGTCGAACACCGGATGCTTGGCGTTGAGCTCAAGCACGCGCTGACTCTTGGGCATCTCGCCGCGATCGGCCTCGGGGCCGCGCGCAAGCACCTTCTCCATCTCGAGCGACAGCGGACCCTCGGTGGTGATACAGGCGGGGGCACCGGTCAGACGCGCGGAGACCGCAACCTTCTCCACCTTGTCGCCGAGGGCCTCCTTCATGGCCTCGAACAGGTCGCCGTGCTCCTTCGTAGCCTCCTCGGCATCCTTCTTCTCGTCCTCGGTCGCGAGGTCGAGATCGCCGGTCGCCACATTCTTGAGCTCGAGGAAGCGGTCCTCGGTCTCGGGCTCCGCACCGTCGGCAACGGCCTTGGCGGCCGCCTCGCGGGCAGCGTCGTCCTCGTAAACCTTGGGCATGTGCTTGGCGGTGTAGCCGCGCATGGCCTGGAAGGTGAACTCGTCAACATCGGCCGTGAGCAGGAGCACGTCATAGCCGCGGTCGAGCACGCCCTTTACCACGGGCATCTTGGCCAGGCGCTCGCGATCATCGCCCGCCGCGTAGTAGATCGCCTTCTGGCCCTCCGGCATGGCGGCGGCGTACTCGGCAAGCGTCACCATCTTGTTCCCGCGCGCGCTCCAGAACAGCAGCAGGTCGGCAAGTTCATCGGCCTTCATCCCATAGCTGGAGTAAATGCCAAACTTGAGCCCACGGCCGAAGTTCTCAAAGAACTTCTCGTACGTCTCACGGTCGTCGTCGCGCATCTTCTCGAGCTCGCTCGTCACGCGCTTCTCCACGCGCTTGGCAATGGCTTTGAGCTGGCGGTCGTGTTGCAGGGTCTCACGTGAGATGTTGAGCGATATGTCCTGGGAGTCCACCACGCCGCGCACGAAATTGTAGTAATCCGGTAGCAGGTCGGCGCACTTCTCCATAATCAACACGTTGGAGCTATAGAGCGCTAAGCCCTTCTCGTAATCCTTGCTGTAAAGGTCGAACGGTGCGCGGCTCGGGATATAGAGCAGCGCGTCGTACTCGAGGGTGCCCTCGGCGTGGAAGCTCACCGTACGCGCCGGATCCTCGAAGTCGTGGAACGTGGACTTGTAGAACTCGTTGTAGTCCTCCTCCGACACGTCCGAGCTGCGTTTCTTCCAGATGGGAGTCATCGAGTTGATGGTCTCGAGCTCCTCGTAGTCCTCGTACTCCGGCTTGTAGTCGTCGCCGGCGTCGGCGGGGCGCTCCTTCTCGCGGCTCTTGGTGACCATCATCTGGACGGGATAGCGCACGTAGTTGCTGTAGCGCTTGATGAGGTCCTTGAGCCCCCACTCGGAAAGATACGTGTCGTAGTTCTCGCCGGGCTCGCCATTCTCGCCGGCGACGTTCTCGCGGATGGTGAGGATGACGTCGGTGCCGTGCTCGGCGCGCTCGCCGGGCTCGATGGTGTAGCCCTCAAGGCCGTCGGACTCCCATACGTGCGCCGTGTCCTCGCCGAAGGCGCGGCTGACCACACGGACCTTGGAGGCAACCATGAACGCAGAGTAGAAGCCCACGCCAAACTGACCGATGATGTCGACATCCCCGCCCTGGTGCTCGGCGTTTTCCCGCTTGAACTCCTGGCTGCCGGAATGGGCGATGGTGCCGAGGTTCTCCTCGAGGTCCTCAGCGGTCATGCCGATGCCGTTGTCGGAGACGGTAAGCGTGCGCGCGTCCTTGTCAAACGAGACGCGGATGGCAAGGTCGTCGTTGCCGAGCTGAATACTCGAGTCGGAGAGACTCTTGAAGTTGAGCTTGTCCACCGCATCCGACGCGTTGGAGATAAGCTCACGCAGGAAGATCTCCTTGTTGGTATAGATCGAGTTGATCATGAGGTCGAGGAGCTTCTTGCTCTCGGTTTTAAATTGCTGCATGCGCGCAACGCCCTTTCTGCTGTCGTCTAGCCGGCTTTCGCCGGCTTGTGCGCCGGCAAGCGGCGCACATCTACTGAACGCCTCCATGGTACCCATAATTGAACTCATAAAACCTAAGCGTTTACCACTTAGATTCAGATGACACAATTGGCATCCTGAAGTCTCAGCCCGTCACCTGCGGGCTATTGGCACCCCGTGGAGAGCAGGCCTCACCGTTCGATGCTCGCTGCGGCCAATTGCGGTCACGATTTATATTCATACAGTATTTGTAATTACGTTGCATCGCGTCTCTAAATCGAAATGGCCGTAAAACCCGTCACTTATGAAGAAATGCACAGCAGTGTGCCGCCCATGCATCAACCGTGATGCACTCGACGCCCAGCCAACGACAAAAAGAGACAAGAAATACTGTATGAAGTAGTTTTTTGACCACTTTGGCAAAAATGCGCCGAAATGCAGAAAAGAGCGTATCGTCTATGCATGGAGAAAGTTGTCTGCGCGTGCGGCGCCTCCGCACTCGAACTCTACCGATCGAGCAAACGCCTCATCCCGACGCTGCTCGACAAGCCGAGGACCGGCCAGGTCACCGGCCTGTCAGTTCCGCCGCGGCAGCTCCTGGCTGATGACATGACCGTCCACGGCATCGTGAGCAAGCCATATCACGTTCTCGTCGATGGAAACCGCGGATACAACCAACGTCAAGATATCCAAGTCACGGCATGCTACCGCCCTCTTCCTCCTCGGTCGCTCATAAAAATCGACCGATCGTTCTGGACGGTGAGTCCCGAACTCTCCTTCATCCAGATTGCGGGCGACAACACCTGGAGCAACTTCGATATCATCAGCTTGGGATATGAGCTTTGCGGCACCTATGTTCTCGATGATTCGTGGGACGGCCTCACGTGCACCGAGAAACCGCTTACATCAACCGAGAAAATCGGCAGGCTCACCGACTCCATCCACAGGGTCACCGGCATCAAGCGGGCGCGTAATTTGCTCAAATACGTGAACGGCCTGTCAAACTCCCCTATGGAGACCGTCCTGGCCATGCTTGTCTCGCTGCCCACCACGATGGGCGGTCTAGGTCTCGGTCCCATCTCGATGAACCATCCCGTCGCGACGCCCGTCGGGAGGCGGCGCGTCGACATCGGGTTCACCCGGCAGCGCGTCGGCCTTGAATACCAAGGAAAGGAGTTCCACTCCATAGAGGCGGCAGGGCGGGATGCGCGGCGACAAAACAAAATCGTCGGCTCCGGATTCACCATCTTGAACGTGTGGTACGAGGATCTTGTCGATGAGCACCTATTCCAGCAGTTCACCGACGATCTGTTCCGCGCCCTGGGCTCTCGCAAGCGCATTCGCACCAGCGGATTCCATACGCTCCAAAAGATTTTGCGAATGCAGCTCATGCCGACCGTAACCAGATATGGAGGCAACGAATTCTGACGGGGGTCGCGGATGCGCGGCACCGCGAGCTTTGCTGTCGAAAGTGCGGCGCCGCGCCAATCGAAGATGCGAGCCCCACCGATCGAGCATGAGAATCCCCGCCAATCGAGCATGCGATTTCGCACCAATGAAAAACGCGGCACCGCGTCAAGCGGCACCGCGTTTCATCGCATGTCGGCGTGAAGGCGGGAGCGGACCCTCTACGCAAGCACCTCGCGCACAGTAGCGGCAACACCCTCGGCGTTGAGGCCGTACTTGTCCAAAAGCTCCAGCGCCGGGCCGGACTCGCCGAACGTGTCGCGAACGCCAACACGGCGCATGGGCACCGGGCACTGCTCGCCCAAAACGGCCGCGCACGCCTCACCAAGGCCACCCATAATGGAGTGCTCCTCAACCGTCACCACGTGGCCGGTCTTGGAAGCGGAAGCAACGAGCGTCTCCGAGTCGAGCGGCTTGATGGTGTGCATGTTGACGACCTCGGCGGAGATTCCCTCCGCGGCAAGGACCTCTGCGGCCTCAAGCGCGGCGGACACCATGAGGCCGCAGGCGACGATGGACACATCGGTGCCCTCGTGCATGACGACGGCACGGCCGAGCTCGAACTCGTAGGTATCAGGGTCGTTGATCACCGGCGCAGCAAGACGGCCAAAGCGCAGGTAGAAGGGGCCGTCCGTCGCATAGGCGCAACGCGTGGCGGCACGGGCCTCCACGTCGTCGGCGGGAACCACGACCGTCATGCCGGGAATGGTGCGCATGAGGGCGATGTCCTCGTTGCACTGATGCGTGGCTCCGTCCTCGCCCACCGATATGCCGGCATGCGTGGCGCCGATCTTCACGTTGAGATGCGGATAGCCGATCGAGTTGCGAATCTGCTCGAACGCACGGCCTGCGGCGAACATCGCAAACGAGCTCGCGAACGCAACGCGGCCCGTGGTGGCAACACCCGCGGCGAGGCCCATCATGTTGCCCTCGGCGATGCCGGCATTGTAGAAACGGTCGGGGTAGGCGGCCTTGAACTTGCCCGTCTGCGTCGCCGCGGCAAGGTCGGCGTCGAACACCACAAAGTCATCGTGCTCCGCACCGAGCTCGACCAGCGTCTCGCCGTAGCTCACACGCGTGGCGATCCTCTTAACGTCTGCCATTGCCTTACGCCTCCTTCGCGAGCTCGGCCGCGCGGGCATCAAGCTCGGCCATTGCCTGCTCGAACTGCTCGTCGTTGGGGGCCTTGCCATGCCAGCCCACCTGGCCCTCCATGAAGGAGACGCCCTTGCCCTTGACCGTCTCGGCGACGATGCACACGGGTTTGCCGCTCACCTCGCGAGCAGCCTGGAACGCAGCGCGCACCTGCGCCATGTCGTTGCCGTCGGCGAGTTCGATGACGTGGAAGCCAAAGGCCTCGAACTTGTTGGCAATGGGCATCGCGGAGTTGACCTCCTCGATGCTGCCGTCGATCTGCAGGCCGTTGTGGTCGACGATGAGCACGAGGTTGTCGAGATGGTGGTTGCCGGCGAACATCGCAGCCTCCCACACCTGGCCTTCCTCGATCTCGCCATCGCCCAGCAGGCAGAACGTACGATACGCATCGCCCCAGTGCTTGGCGGCGAGCGCCATGCCCACCGCGGCGGAGATGCCCTGACCCAGCGAGCCAGTGGACATGTCGACGCCGGGAGTGTCGTTCATGTTGGGATGGCCCTGCAAGTGGCTACCAACATGGCGCAGGGTCTCAAGATCATCTTTGGGGAAGAACCCGCGCTCGGCGAGCACGGAATACAGGGCAGGGGCGCAGTGACCCTTGGAGAGGACGAACCGGTCGCGATCCGCGCGGCGCGGGTCGCTCGGGTCGATGTTCATCTCCTCAAAATACAGATACGTGATGATATCGGCTGAGCCGAGGGAGCCGCCGGGATGGCCGGACTTGGCGGCATGCGTTCCGACCACGACCCCCTTTCTAACTTCATTGGCAA
>NZ_DAWDUX010000062.1:0-5631 GCF_052346665.1 Collinsella sp. | reverse complement strand
AAGGAATGTCCAGGGTGATGCATCGATCCTCCAGCGCAAGACACAGCTGCTCAACAGAATCTTCCATGTTGGCAGCAGATGCGCTCAAGCTGGGATTGTCTTGGTGGAGGAAATTGCCTCGATGCTTGACGATGTTGTGCAGCGCGAGATAAATCTCCCGCAGGTCGGCCTTTTTCTCGGTGGTCATCAGCCAGACACGAAGGTGGTAAATTGTGGGGAAGCGTTTGTAATAGTCTCTCTCCGCATCAACGGTGAGAAAGAGAGGGCTGTGGTAATCGCGACACGACTCATCTCTATCTTCACGCAAGAGGCGAGCCTGTTTAAGGCGGATAAAGAAAGTCCGATCTACATCAGCCATATCATTCTCGAAAAAGCGCTGCAGCAAATCCAGACGCCAACGACGACGCTCATACCTACGGCGCTGACCGCGCTTGAGCCGAGCGTCCGCAGCAGTTTCGCCCGAAGGGAAAACGCGACTTCCCAACGTCGGCCTACCGTTCTGCGTGAGAAGCTCGCCATCTACACCGGTAACCGCCCACCCCACAGAGCCGGTTCCAAGGTCAAGACCAATGTTGTAGTCACCTTGAATATTGCGCAGTTTCATCTTGTCCCCAATCTGTGCTACAGTAAGCACGTCTTGATTACCAGTCAGGACGACACTGCGAGTCAAAATACGGCTTTGCCAAAAATGCCTTCGGCGCCGCGTAGGCGGCAGTTTGACTTGCCAGGGCCCTCATCGAGGGCCCTTTTTCGTCCTCGAGGTACACCATACTATTCCGTGCAGACAAAAAACCCTCAAGCTTCAATGTAATCGGCGAGCAGCCATTTTAATATGTCAACGGAGGCCAAGGGATCAATGCCAGGCCCATCGGTCGCCAGCCACGCCCACGCACCGTAATCTTCGAATAAACCGAATGACCCTCGAGAAACTGGACCCTCCATGCCCACCCTCATCATCGACGCCGATGCGTGCCCGGTCACCCGTGAGGCCCTCGCCTGCGCGCGCTCGGCACGCGTCCCCGTGCTGATCGCCGGTAACTCCACGCAAAACCTCGCTCGGCGCATACGGCGCGACGACCCGCGCGACGCCGAGCACGCCCGTGGGCGCGACACCTCGCATCCGGGCTTTTGGGCGGAAACGCTCGACGTCTCCTGCGGCGCCGACAGCGCGGACTTCGCCATCATCGAGCGCCTGCAGCCCGGCGACGTGGTCGTAACGCAGGACATCGGCCTCGCGAGCATGGTGCTCGGCCGCGGAGCCACGGCCATCGGGGTGCGTGGCCATGTCTACAACAAGGCGACCATCGACATGCAGCTGTTCATCCGTCACGAGGAGAAGAAGGTCCGCCGCGCGGGCGGGCGCACGCAGGGGCCGGCCGCCTTCACCGACGACGACCGCGAGCGTTTCCAGCGCAACCTCGCCCAGCTCCTGCGCGAGGCGCTCGACAACTAAATCGCGCTACAGCCCCAGCGCTGCGAACACCAGGCCCCAAACGCATGCGACCAAGAACAGCCCGGCCACGATCACGGTATTCTCGCGCGGATGGCGATTGGTGCGGAACAGCACGAGGTACCCAACGCCGGCGGACGCGAGCAGGCCGGCCATGAGGGGCGCGAAGCCCAGCACGCCCTCCAGGTAGAGCTGCGTGATCACCACGCTCGCCGAGCAGTTGGGCACCAGGCCCACCAGCGCGGAGGCGAATACCGCGAGCAGCCGATTGCCCGAAAGGAACGCGGCCAAAGCGTCCTCACCCACCGTTTCCAGGACGAGCACCAGCGCGAACGTTACCAGGAAGATGAAGAGGCTCACCTGCACGGTGTGCGAGACGGCGCTCATCACGATTGACCCGACGATTCCGAAGCGTCCACCGGCATGACCATGGTCATGACCGTGGCCGTGATCATGGTCACAACCCGAAACATGTCCGTCGGCGTGCTCGTGACCGTGGTCATGACCGTGCTCGTGGCCGTGCTCGCCCCCATGCGTATGCACGTGACGATGCCCGCAGCCACAATGGTCCTGTTCGCACAGACAGCAGATGTGCTCGGCGGTCTCCCCGCCCTCGGCCATCTGATCCACCACATCGGCCTCCATGCCATCGCGGCGAACGGAGAGCACCGTGCGACGCAAGAACGCGTGCACGCGAGCATTCCTGCGCAGCGCGCGGATGGCGAGGTCCGCCACCACGCCCGTGATGAGCGCGACCAGAACCTTCAGCCCCAGCACGCGAAACAGCAAACCCGCCTCGACCTGCTCGGCAACCAACATGGGCAGCATCTCGTCGGACGTGGAGAGAAACACCGCCACGAGCGTACCGAGCGTCACCACGCGTCCAGCGTAGAGTGTAGCCGCCATGGCCGAGAAGCCACACTGCGGGACCACGCCCAGCAGTGCGCCGACAACCGGTCCGGCAGCGCCCGCTCGGCGCACAACCGCGTTCGCGCGGGCACCCGCGGCATGTTCGAGCGCTTCGAGCGCGATGTAGGTCACAAACAGGAACGGCACGAGCGCGAGGGTGTCCTCGAGCGCATGCTCAAAGAAATGCAGCAGCAGATCCACGAACGACTCTCCTCAACGGGAACATCCAACGGGACCCGACGCCCCGAGGGTAGCTGTTTACATACCCCGTGCGCCACCTGGCAAACACGCGATACGCGAGTGAACCAGTATACTAATAGTTTCCCTTGGATAACTCATGACGACAGACAGCATTTCACAACCATAAAAAATCTGCCCGACCGCAGCGCCGCGCAGTCGGGCGACAGTTGCACTCGGTGGTTCGCCGCTCAGCCGCTAGGCACTAGTTGGTGCCGATGGACATCGTCTCGGGCAGGGTGCTGCCGCCGTCGATGACGATCTGCGAGCCGGTGAGGTAGCTGGATTCATCGCTGCCGAGGAACGCGAAGAGCTCGCCCACCTCGATGGGGTTGGCCAGGCGCTTCATAGGCACGCCCACGGCGATGTCGGCGATGGCGGACTCGGGGTCGTCGGGGTTGGACTCGAGCGCCATCTTCTCGACCATCGGGGTGCGGGCGTAGCCCAGCTGGGAGCAGTTCACGCGGATATTGCGATCGGCGTACTCCACCGCCAGGCACTTGGTGAGACCCACGAGCGCGGCCTTGGTCATAGCGTAGGCGGCCTCGCCGGCGTCCGCCACGATGTCGCCCGTGACGGAGGACGCGATCACGATGTTGCCTCCGCCCTGCTTGAGCATGTAGGGCACCACGGCCTTGCAGGTGTTCCACACGCCCTTGATGTTCACGTCGATGTGGAAGTCGCGCGTGGCGTCGTCCATCTCCTCGAACGGGGCGAGGCGGCACACGCCCGCGTTGCAGCAGGCGACGTTGATCTCGCCGAAGGTCTCGATGCCCTTCGCGGCGGCCTCGTCCATCTGGGCTCGGTCGGCCACGTTTGCCACCACGGTAATGATCTCGGAGCCGTACTCCTCGCGGAGCTTCGCGGCGGTCTCCTCCACCGAGGGGGACAGGTCGACCATGATGAGCTTTGCGCCGTACTTGGCATAGGCCATGGCGATTCCCTCGCCCAGGCCGGCGGCGGCGCCGGTGATGAGAGCGACCTTACCATCCAACTTAGCCATCTGCAGCCTCCTTTTCTTCGACAGCTTGTGGGTGCCTACCCCTCGATTGTACCGCCGGCGCACGGACGCCGCTGAGCCCCTCCGAAGACCCGACCACGCGGCCCCGTGAGATCGGCGGGCGAGCGACAAGGCGCCGCGGGCAACCGGGCACGCGCGGCACCGGCAATCCGCCGGCTTAAAAGTTTCACACCCTAAACACTTCGACCCTTCGATGACCCTCTATACTCTTGAGCGGAAACTTCGACCGCCGCGCATTCCCCGCGGGCCCGCCGCAGGCGTCACGGCCTCGCGCACGGAGCGCGGCGCACCACGATAGGAGCACGAACCATATGAACGTCCAGCAAGCCCTCGAGTACTCGATGCAGCCCTTCATCCCCATGTTCATCTACGGCGACTACGATGCCATGGAGTCCGAGCGCCAGCGCGGCGAGGAGGCCATGAAGGCGCTGCTCGACGAGTGGCGCGCGAACGACGAGCCCGGATTCGGCTTCGACGTCATCCTCACCCTCGCCGACCAGAACCGCGAGCTGTGCGACCAGATCGGCGAGACGCGCCTGCGCAACCTCTCCAGCCCCCTGCTCGCCCGCAACCTCACTGACGCAGACCTGTGCGCCGGCATCGCCAAGATGCAGGGCCGCACCGCCGCCGGCGTCGCCCGCGAGGTCCGCGGCGACCGCGACGCCTACTCCGTCGCCTACGTCCGCAAGCCCATCAAGGGCACCGTGCTGGGCATCGACATCGAGACCACCGGCCGCGCGCCGGAGCGCGGCTACATCATCAACGTGGGCTGGGAGCTCATGGACCTGAAGAGCGACGCGGTCCCGCACGACCCGCAGGCCTTCTACTGCGGCATCCCCGAGATGTACCGCGAGACCGGCGTGCCGCTGGCCGACATCCACCACATCCAGTGGAGCGACCTCGAGGGCAAGACCCCGTTCCGCTCCGATACGAAGCTGCAGAAGGAGCTGCTCCGCCTCATGAAGCGCTATCCCATCATGGCCCATAACGCGGCCTTCGAGGATAGCTGGTTCATGCTGCACCTCCCCGGGTACGCCGAGGCCCGGCGCGCGGGCAAGATCATCGTCATCGACTCGCGCCACATCTGCCGCTCCATCGACGGCGAGGTCCGCACCCTGCCCCGCGAGAGCGCCCCGGCGAGCCTTCAGAACTGGGCGCGTCGCCGCGGGACGCTCGCCGCGGACGAGAACGAGCTGCACCTGGGCCTCGACGACACCGACCTCATGCTGCGCACTGTGCAGGCGGAATTTAACCTCAAGAACATGTTCCTCAAGTAGGGTCGTACTGCGTCGGGGCGGTGACCCCGCCGAAGGGTCGAGCTTTTTCGTACTGTTTTCCCGATTTGCCGAGTACGCGCTCTTTGCGCCTTGCCGCAACCTGCGGTTTTGCTGCTCTCAAGACCTTCCAAACTCCGGGTTTCTCAAAGTCAGTACGAAAAAGCTCCGCCACCAACGGATGCATGACAATTTCATAAGACGACTCTCAGAAAACGCTCCTATTCTTGGAGCGTTTTCGCGTTACACTCGACGCCATGACGCCCATCATAGAAGACAGCACGGCTGGCGGCGGCGCCGGTGAAATCGTCATCGGCCTCAACGGATCCAAAGACACCTATGCGCTCAAGGGAGAAGAATACCTCGAGACGGATGCCCATGCCGCCGAGCCCACCGACGGCCTGCTCAACGCCAAGATTAAAATCTCGGACAAGGTCGACACCTCCAAACCCGGCACGTACAAAGTGAGCTATCGCGTGTCGGACTCGTCTGGTCATACCGCAAAGGCAGTGCGCACCGTGCATGTTGTCGAGTCGATGGAAACCATGCAGGGCGGCGCGCCTATCCTCATGTACCACTACGTCTATGACCCCGCAAACCCGCCGGCGGACCTCAACGGCGACTTCATCGCAGCCCCTACATCGCCTTCGAGTCCCACTCCTTTGGGATGCACAAGCCCGGCGGCAACGTGGGGCACGGCGGCATCATCAGCGCCATGAGCCGCGCTGACATCGCGGCGG
>NZ_DAWDUX010000061.1:4767-5948 GCF_052346665.1 Collinsella sp. | reverse complement strand
GGCGCGCGCCTGCGTATGAGGACCCGTGCATCCGCGCGGAGAACGAGGATGACGACGGGTATGACCCGTATTCCGACCGCCGTCCCGACCCCGAGCCCCTCTTCGAGCGCGATCCGTGGGCGTAGCCGCGATGGACGGCGCATTGCATGGGGCCCGCGTCGAAAGTGCGGAGCGTGGGGTGCCGGAGTGCGGGGTGCTTCCGGTTGTGGGTCGTTTTGCGCCCTCACCCACGGGGCGCATGCATCTGGGAAACGTCGCCGCCTCGCTTTTGGCGTGGCTGTCGGTCCGCAGCCAAGGCGGCAGGATTGTCCTTCGCATCGAGGATCTCGACGACCGCGCCCGCAGCGGCCCGTGGACCGAGCTGCTCATGGATGACCTGCGTTGGCTGGGCCTCGATTGGGACGAGGGACCCTATTACCAGACCGAGCGCCTGGACCTGTATGGTGCCGCGTTGGCCAAGTTGGACGCGCTGGGCCTTCTGTACCCCTGTTTTTGCACGCGCGCCGAGCTTCATGCCGCAAGTGCGCCCCATGCCAGCGACGGCACGCCTGTGTACGCGGGCACGTGTCGAGATTTGACGAGCGCGCAGGTCGCCGAGCGTTCCGCCCTCCGGCCTCCCGCGGTGCGCCTGCGGGTGCCCGCGGTCGACGACCCGGGCGATCCCGGCATGGGCTTTGGGGGCCGGACCGCCATGAGCTCGCGCGTCGTGAGGTTCGTCGACCGGACGTACGGCGAGCGCATCGAGGACCTTTCCCGGGAGTGCGGGGATTTCCTCGTGCGCCGCAGCGACGGGGTCTTCGCCTATCAGCTGGCCGTCGTCGTGGACGACGCCGAGATGGGTGTCACCGAGGTCGTTCGCGGTTGCGATCTGCTGGGATCGACCGCCCGCCAAATGTACCTGCAGGATCTCCTGGGGTATGCGCATCCCGAGTATGCGCACGTGCCGCTTTTGGTCGCCCCCGATGGCAGACGCCTTTCCAAACGCGATCGCGACCTCGACATGGGGGAACTCCGCGCGCGCTTCGCCACGTCGGATGAGCTGCTGGGGAGGCTCGCGTTCGCGTTGGGCCTTCGGCCGGATGCGGCCCCGCTCACGGCGGAGCGGCTTGTCGAAGGGTTCTCCTGGGATTGGGTGCGCGACCATCGCGAGAGCCTCGTGGTCGGTCCCGGTTTCTTGGGCT
>NZ_DAWDUX010000061.1:0-4757 GCF_052346665.1 Collinsella sp. | reverse complement strand
CCCTGTTCAAGCCCTGGGAAGTGCGTTATCATCGACTAGCTGTTCCGGAGAGCTGACCGAGAGGCCGAAGGTGCTCGCCTGCTAAGCGAGTATGGGCCACAAGCCCATCTGGGGTTCGAATCCCCAGCTCTCCGCCAGTGTGAATGATGCGTCCCCTGAGTTATCGCAGCTCAGGGGACGTTTTCTTTTTCCTGTATCTTCCTGCCGCATGCCCGAATGGCAACTATTTGGCAATCGCCCCGCGCATGGAAAAGAGAGTCGGAAGTCTTTGGAGAACCGTACGCTATATAAACCGAAAAGACAATTACGAAGAATGAAATATCACTATGTAAAATTGAATACAACGTAAGGAGGCAAGATGGGCATACCCGAGAACATTGATGCCTTGCTGGTAAAGTTCGATCTGAAACCCGAAAGCCTCGCAACGGCTCGGTGGCGGCGGTCTCCATCGACGGCGCGGACTACGTGATGCGCCGCCTGTGCAACACGGGGCGCATCATCGTGCTGTCCCCGGACTCGTGGGACGACTCGTACGAGGACATAGTCATAACGGGGGAGGGGGAGCGCACGGTCGAGTACGTCGGCACCGTGGTCTGGTTCCAGCCCGCCGAGGAGATGGAGTAGGGAAATGGTCGGAGAGAGGAGTTTGAAATGCCGCCGAAGGAGATAAGCGGGAAGATAACTGCGCTCGGGGTTGATATATCGGTCTCATCAACAGGAGATCGAGACGACTATATCTCGCTGACGGATATCGCAAGATATCGCAGCGATGAACCCGGTGATGTCGTGAAGAACTGGATGCGGAGCAGGGAGACCATTGAATTTCTCGGCGTCTGGGAACGTCTTCACAACCCCGATTTTAAAGAGGTCGAATTCGACCTCTTTAGGTTGGAGTCTGGCCGCAACGCCTTCACCATGTCCCCGACCAAGTGGATACGATCGACTGGAGCTATCGGGATAAAGAGCAAAAGGGGCAGGTACGGCAGCGGAACGTTCGCTCACGTCGACATTGCCTTCGAATTCGCGTCGTGGGTGTCCCCGGAGTTCAAGCTCTATGTGATCCAGGACTATCAACGTCTGAAAAGTGATGAGAACAGCCGTTTGTCGCTCGACTGGAATGAGAAGAGGCTGTTCACGAAGATCAACTATCGCATTCATACCGATGCGGTGAAGGAGCACCTGGAGCCGATTGCCCGGGGCAAGGCGAAGCAGTTCGTCTATGCCAATGAGGCCGATGTGCTGAACGTCGCCTTGTTCGGAATGACGGCAAGACAGTGGCGCGATGCCAATCCTGCTGAAAAGGGGAACGTCAGGGATGGCGCGACGCTGCATCAGCTCATTGTGCTCGCAAACCTTGAGAGCGTGAATGCACAGCTCATCAAGGAGGGGCATTCCAGAGAGGAGAGGGTTGTCTACCTGAGGGAAATGGCTTCCCAACAGCTTGACGCACTGAGAGAGAATCCGACTATCAGGGCACTTGACGGAGCCGTCCTTCCTCCCGCTGCGGAGGAATAGGCCTCACCGTGGAAGCCAGCCTGCCCTCCTTGAGTTCACGGAGCTTCTGGAAATTACCGAAGGGGTTCGCCTCTCCTAGTCGGGCGCATTTGACGGAAAACCGGATTTGTCCGTCAGAAATATCGAAATTTGACGGACAAACCCTGTTGTCCGTCAGAAGTGACTGATGTTTCAGATCCGGTCTGAAGACGGAATAGACAGGCACGCTATCTTGTTCGGGCAGAACAATACGCTCGGGCCTGGAGGTGCCGCATGTTCGGGAGGTTCGTTGTGGAACGCAGGGAAGTCGTTTATAGACTTGGAGGCGTCGACCCGGATGAAGGGGTCGATGTTTACGATTTAGTCAAATACCTTAATAAGTTCGACGACCTCGTGCGCCTGACTGTCCGAGAGGCAGGATACGACGGTGAGCTCAAGATCAGGGTGCGCCCATTCAAAGAGGGCTCCTTTATCACCGAGTTCATTGTCGAAAGCGGCATCGTAGATTTGCTGACGAGCCAGAACGTCGACGCCGTGCTCAACGCGATCGAGATACTCGGTTTCTGCTATGGCGGAGCGAAAGGCATTCCGTGGATTGTCCGGAAGGTGCGAGGGGCGATCGACCGATTCGTGGACAATGGCGACGGGTCCTACACTTACGGAAAAGGCGACAATGCCGTGACGGTTGATGAGGCCACACATCGGGCGGTGCAGAATCCTACGATTGCTGAGCTATACAGGGATGTGGCGGTCGGTCCTGTCGCGGAGTTTAACGGCACGGTCCAACAGGTGAATATCTACATGCGCAATACCAAGGAGGAGGACGATGGCCTTGCTGAAGGCTCCTCTTTTTCAAGGGATGACGCAAGCGACCTCAACGCGTATGCTAGGACCGCCTCGTCGGCGGATGAGCTCGAGGTCAGCGAGACGTCGTACATAAATAGGGGGATATGGTTGAGGCCGCTCGCCGGCTCATATGGCGGAGCCGAGAAGGGATATACCTTTCAATTTGGATCGGGCAGCGACGTCCTTACGTACAAAAGCGTGCGCATCGAAGACAAGAGTTTTTTGGATGATCTTGCAGACGGCACCGTTCGCTTCAACGCTGGAGATCTGATTCAGGTTGACCTTGAGGTAACCGAGAGGCGAACTAGGAGCGGGAAGATGAAGAATCCCCAATACAGGATTCTGAGCGTTGCTGATTACAGGCCATTGAGAGTTTCAAAGCAGGAGACGTTTGCCGACTTTCTCGACAAGAGCGAAGAGGTCAGGTCTTCGAAGGAATCGGAGGAGTGACGAAATAGGTCCCGCGCATATGGGCGGCAACCCTGCGCGAGGCCGTGTGTAGCACCAACCGAATACATCGGAAGGCAAGGTAAGTGCGAATCACGCGCTGGAATGCGAAAAAATGCGAGTGGAGCCCGCCCTCCCGCGGCATGGAAAAGCCGCGTCGGAAGAGGGGCTTAACGCCTATCGATAACCTTCACTTCGAAGCTCATATCGGTTATGAGCGGGAAGAGGGCTTGTTTTCAGCCCCCGATATGAAGGAGGTTCATGATGGGCACCATATACGGTTACGCGCGCGTGAGCACTCGCGAGCAGAATCTCGATCGCCAGTTGAGGGCGCTTGAGGAGTTTGGTGTTCGGCGGGAGCATATCTTCGCCGACAAGGCGAGTGGCAAGAATTTCGACCGGCCGGAGTGGACACGTCTCGTGAACGTGTTGCGTGAGGGCGACGTATTGGTGGTAAAGAGCATCGACCGACTCGGCAGGAACTACGAGGAGATCATAGACCAATGGCGCGCCCTTATAAAAAACCTGCGCGCGGATGTCGTTGTGTTGGATATGCCTCTGCTCGACTCCCGGAACGAGTGCGATGGCGTGACGGGCATGCTGATCTCCGATATCGTGCTACAGCTGCTGTCCTACGTTGCCCAAGTTGAGCGGGAGAGCATTCGGCAGCGCCAACGTGAGGGCATAGTCGCCGCCAAGGCTCGGGGTGTGCGCTTTGGCAGGCCCAAAAAACAACGCCCGGCAGCGTATGGGGTCACGAAAGAAGGGTATCTGGACGGGCGCGTCACTCGCGCCGAGGCAGCGCGACGTCTCGAGATATCGGTTTCGACTTTTGATAAATGGCTGAGGGAAGATGGGGTCAAAAAAGACAACGGGCTGAGGTGTGAATAAGTGCACCTTTTCAAGGCCTTTTAAAACGTACCCATTTTACCAATGATTCCGAAATAAAACCCAGCAATCGACAACTTCATATCTTGTCATCGAGTTGAGTAACCCCTCTCTAAAAAGGTGCACTTTTGCGCGTCGCGTGCGTGCGGGGCTGCACCATCGGGGAGGGCCATGCGAGCCGCTTCGCCACAACTGAGCTTGACACCTGCGGGTTTGCCCGCGGGGCGTCGCGTGCCGCGTGGGAATATGCGTTGGTACCTGGTCCATACGCCCATGAGTATGGAGCATGCCACAGCTGACAAGCTGCTCAAGCTCATCCCGAAAAACCTGCTCGCGGATGCCTTCACGCTTTCAAAGGAGCGCTGGGAAAAGCGCAACGGAGTGTGGTCAATCCGTCGTGTGCAGATGTACCCCGAGTACCTATTTGTCGTATCCAGCGATGCTCACGGCCTGAATAGCGCGCTGCAAAAGCTGAGTTTCCACGTGGACTTGGTGGGGGCCACAGAGCGCTCGATCATGCCGCTTTCGGAAGATGCACGTGCCTTTTTTGAGAGGGTTGCGGGCAGTGAGCGCGTGATCCGCAGCAGCACCGCGGTGATCCTCCATGGCGAGCTGAGCGTCACGGACGGTCCTTTGGTTGGTTGCGAAGCCCTCATTACCAAGGTCGACCGGCACAAGCGCCGCTGCTGGGTGCGCGTGGGAGAGCCCGGACGGGGCTTTTTGGAGACGCTTCCGCTGGACATCCCAATCAAGACATAGGAGCACCCAAAGAGTAAGTCATCACAGCAAAGACGCACGTACATGAGGGGAGGAACCTCCCCGGCAATGAAAAAAGTCCGGGGGGGGGCGTTCAAAAGTGACCAATGAGACGCAGAAGACATGGCGGGGGCATGCGGAGGACGAGGGCGTGTCGATAAAGCCCGCCGCAACTTTGGGCAACGTTGCTGTCCCCGCCGATGTGAAGGTTCCCGTTGTTGACACCCGTGAGTCTGTCCAAGAGGGCGAATGCTCCGTGCGTTTGTTATCGCTCATGCGCAACGCCGAGGCCTTCGACCGCGAGCGCCTGGGCTACCGCTTCGTGA
>NZ_DAWDUX010000060.1:0-6094 GCF_052346665.1 Collinsella sp. | reverse complement strand
GCGAGGATCTCCGCACGACGCTCAACGATATCATTTGCGTACGAAGCATTCATGGTCGGTTACTCGCCATCCGTCCCGACGCGGGCAATGAGGGCCGCGAGCTCGGAACCAACCTCGTCGGGCGCAAGGGCGGAGACGTAACGCGCATCACTCACGGGGTCGAGCGTCACGCCCTCGCCCGAGGGGATGCGCATGCTCTCCAACTCCTCCTCATCCGCATCGGCGATGTCGTCGGCGCCCCAACGCTGACCGGTGAGCAGGAACACGAGGCGATAGGCGGATTCCATGGAAATGTTGGCGATGCGGTCCAGGTAGCGCGAGACCATGACGGTACGACGGAAGTCGTCCATCTGGGCGTCATCGGCCACTTCCATCGTCTCAGTGCGGTTAAAGACACGGAAGAACTCCTGATACGCACCGTGCACGGCCTCGTCCTCCTCCGAGAGGGCGAGCACCGCGGCGAGATCGTTATTCACGAGTGCCGCGGCGGTTGAGCCGAGAACCTGGTAGACGCTCGCCGCCTCCTGCTCGATGAGGGCAACCATCTCGGCGGGGAACTCGATGTCGTTGTTCACCTTGCGCTTGGCGGCACGCGCGATACGACGGACCTTGTCGCTCATGCGCTGGAGGTTGAAGTCGATGTAGATGATGGTCTGCAGCAGACGGAAATCTGAGGCGACCGGCGACTGCGTGGCGATGAGGTTGTAGCAGACGGCCTCGAGGTTGGCGCAACGGGCGTCGATCTTGTACGTCTTCTTCTTGGCGCGGCGCGCGAGCTCCATGTCGTCGGTCACGAACGCGGTGACGGCATCGTGAAGCGTGAGGTCGATCGACTCGAAAATGGAAAGCATCTCGTGGCGCGCCTCGATGAGCTGGCTTGAAAACAATTTGCGCATGTGCGCCTCCTAACGGGCAGGTGGTAGAAATGTGTGAAAAGGGGCCTGACCCCCCAATCGCACATCATGATGCAGGTTACCCAAAACGACCGGTGATGTAATCCTCGGTGCGCTTATCCATGGGAGTGGTGAAAATGGCGTCGGTCTCGCCGTATTCGATGAGCGTCGCGGGCTCCCCTGCAACCTCCTGCAGGAAGAACGCGGTGTGGTCGGAGATACGCGCGGCCTGCTGCATGTTGTGGGTGACGATGATGATCGTCATCTCGGGCGCGAGCTCGGCCATGAGGTCCTCGACCTTCTGCACACTCGTGGGGTCGATGGCGGAACAAGGCTCGTCCATGAGCAGTACGTCGGGCTGCACCGCGAGCACGCGGGCAATGCAAAGACGCTGCTGCTGACCGCCCGAGAGGGCCAGACCGTCTTTAGACAGCTGGTTGGAGACCTCCTTCCAGAGGTTGGCACGCTTGAGGGACTCCTCGACGATGTCATCCAGATCGCTCTTGCTCGTGACGCCCTGCAGGCGCGGGCCGAACGCGACGTTCTCGTAGATCGACTTAGGGAAGGGATTGGGCTGCTGGAAGATCATGCCCACACGGCGACGCAGGTCAACGGGGTCGACGCCCTCCGCGTAGATGTTGGAGCCGTCGAGCTCCATCGTGCCCTCGTTGCGCGTGCCCTCGATAAGGTCATTCATACGGTTCATGCAGCGCAGGAACGTGGATTTACCACAACCAGAGGGTCCAATGAAAGCGGTGATCTTGTTCTTGGCGATATTCAGGTTCACGTCGGTGAGCGCATGGAAGTCGCCATACCAAAAGTTGAATTCCTTGACGGTGATGGCGCTCTGCGCCGCCTCGGGCGCGTTACGGTAGACGGTCACGTGGAGCTCCTTACTTGCTCTTGCGGGAAAGCCAGCGGGCGAACAGGTTGAAAGCGAGAATGATGGCCATGAGCAGCAGGGCGGTGCCGTACGCCGCATTCATGTTGATGCCGTCATTCGCCAGCAGGTACAGATGGACCGTCATGGGGCGGCCGGAGTCGAGGGGCGTGATGGGCATGTTGATGGCCTGTCCCATCGTATAAAGCACCACGGCCGTCTCGCCGATGGCACGACCGATGCCGAGCACGATGCCCGTGGCGATGCGACCGAACGCCGAGGGCAGGACGATCTTGCTCACGACCTGCCACTTGGTGGCGCCCAGGCCGTAGGCGCCCCAGCGGATGTAGCGGGGCACGGCGCGGATGGCCTCCTCGGTGGTGCGCATGATGATGGGCAGCATGAGCAGCGCGAGGGCCAGGGCGGCCGAGATCATGGACAAGCCAAAGCCCATCGCCTCGACGAACAACGCGTAGCCGAACAGGCCCATGACGATTGAGGGCACTGAGGCGAGCGTATCGGCTGCGTAGCGGATAATGTTGACCAGACGACCCTGCTTGGCGTACTCGGCGAGGTAAACGGCCGCGAGCACGGCGATGGGTGTGCAGATGAGCATCGCCAGGGCGGTCACGTAGACGGTCGACACGATCGTGGGCCAGATGCCGCCTTCGGCATTGACGCCCTCGGGCCACCCAAAGATGAAGTCGAGTGAGATATGCGGGAGGCCGTTGACCACCACGTAGGCGATGATGGCAACGAGCACGAGCGTGGTGATGGCCGCAGCGACGCGAAACACACCGAGCATAATCTTGTTGCTCGTGTTCTTGGAGATGCGTTCCTTCTTACCAGAAGCGAGCGCGCGCTTGATGCGCTGGGCGGAGGACTCGGCCTGGACAACCGCCTCAGGAGCGGCGTTGGGGACCTTGGAGGCGTCTTGTGCTTGGGACATGGCCTACCCCTTCCTCATCTTGGAAAGCAGGCGAACGATGCCCACAAGCGCGGCCGATACGATAAAGAGCACCACGCCCATGCCGAACAGGGCAGTGCGGTGCAGACCGGAGGAATAGCTCATGTCGAGCGCGATCTGGCTCGTGAGCGTGGAGACCGGACTCGAGATAGACTCGGGGATGACCGGGGCATTACCCACGACCATGAGGACGGCCATGGTCTCGCCGATGGCGCGACCCATACCGAGCACGACGGCGTCGACGATGCCGAATTTCGCGGCAGGAAGCACGACCTTGTAGATGGTCTGCCATTTGGTGGCCCCCATCGCGAAACTCGCCTCGCGGATGCCCATCGGAATAGAATTAAGCGCGTCGATGGTGAGGGTGGTAATCGTGGGGACGATCATGATGGCGAGCACGAACCATGCGGTGAGCGCGCCGAAACCCAAGCCGCCCGTGAGGTCGGCGACGAAAGGACGGATGATGACCATGCCGAAAAAGCCGTAAATGATCGACGGAATGCCCGCAAGCAGGTCAACGGCGGGACTGATGAGCGCACGAACGCGAGCAGATGCGATCTCGGTGAGGTACACGGCGGTCCCCACACCGAGCGGGACGCCCAAAACGAGCGCGCCGACCGTCACGAGCGCCGTACCTGCGGCGAGCGACAAGATGCCGTAGTGACCCTCAGTGGGAGCCCAAGTGAAGCTGAAGAAGTTCGCCAGGCCGATATCGGTGAACACGGGAGCCGCTTGCATCATCGTGAACGCGAAGATGAGCACGACCGTCACGACGGCTAGGAAGGCGCAACCGAAAAACAGGTATTGAAGCGCCTTCTCCTTAAGGTAGGTGCTGCGCGAGACGAGCGCCAGATCGCGCTTGTGCGGAGCGTTCTGCTCGTTCATCTGACTCATGCCCCCTCCTCACTCATTTCGACCGGAATGAAGCCGGCCTCGCGGATCTGCTCATCCATCTCGTCGGAGAGGACATACTCGATGTACTCCGCAGCGGCGCCCGTCGGTTCGCCTTTCGTGAAGAAATACAGGTCGCGTGAGATGGGGTACTCGCCCGTGGCGATGGTCCCCTCGGACGGAGCAACGCCGTTGACGCTCATGGCGCGCACGCTCGTTTGAGCGTACTTGGACTCGACGAAGCCCATGGAAATATAGCCGATGGCACCGCGGGAACGACTCACGACATCGCGCACCTGGCCCGTGCCGGAGAGCACGGCGGCGCGACGGTCGAAAGCGGAGCCGTCCATGACGATCGATTTGAACGCCTCGCGGGTGCCGGAGGCCTCATCGCGGTTGACGAGCTGAATCGTCAGATCCTCGCCACCGACCTCGCTCCAATTGGTGATTTGGCCCGAATAGATGCCACGCAGCTGCTCAATCGTGAGGTCATGCACGGGATTCTCCGTGTTCACAATCACCGCGATGCCGTCATGGGCCACCGGCACCGTGGTGAGGCCGAGCTTGGACTCCTCGGCATTGAGCCCGCGCGAGGACGTCGCAATCTCGGCGGTACCGGTCGAGACGGCCTCGATGCCGGCAGAGGACCCAAGACCGCTCACGAGCACGCCGATGCCGGCCTCTTCCTTAAAGAGCTCAGCGGCTTGTTCGGCGATGGGCAGGCAGGTCGTAGAGCCGGCCACGGTAATGGATTCCGTCGCACCCTCCGAGCTGCAGGCGGACAGGGCCGCCATAGTCGACAGGGACACAACCGCTGTCGCGAGAAACAGCGGGATGCGGCGGCGCTTGAGCGGAACCGAACCTTCTTGCCCTCGATCTGCGAAAGATGTCGCTGCACGCGCATTGCAGAACTGGGCGGAGGGAATACGTCGCACGGAGGGACTCCGATCTCTTCGAGCGATTGACGCAGGCACGCGGGTGCACCCTACACCCGCGCCACATCCCGATATGGTATCAAATGTTGTACCTGCGCAAGTGCTCGACGAGCCCAAGCCCCTATAAACACCCTTTGGGCGCGACTATTCCGTCTGTTCGGTATCGGCGCCGTCTTCGATAAGCGACGCGAGCGCCTCGCCCACCTCGTCGGGCGCAAGGGCGGCGACGTAGCGCGCGTCACGAGCGGGATCGAGCGTCACGCCCTCACCCGCGGGAACGCGCATGCTCTCCAGCTCATCCTCATCGGCATCGGCGAGGTCATCGGCGCACAGGCGCTGGCCCGTGAGCAGGAACGTCAAACGGAACGCGGCGTCGATGGAGATGGCGGCGATGCGATCGAGGTAGCGCGACACCATGATGACACGGCGCAGGTCGTCGAGCGATGAATCATCTGCCATGTCCTCGGCGTTCATACGGTTGAAGGTGCGGAAGAACTGCTCGTAGATCTCGTGAACCGCCTCGTCCTGGTTGGAGAGATCGAGCACGATCCCCAAATCGTTGTTCACCAGGGCGGACACCGATGCGCCGAGCACGCGATACACGCTCTCCGCCTCACGTTCGATAAGGTCAACGAGTTCGGCGGGAAGCTCAATTTCCTGAGCGACCTTGTGACGCGCGGCACGTGCGATACGGCGGACCTTGTCGCTCATGCGCTGGAGGTTGAAGTTCACGTAGATGATTGTCTGCAGCAAGCGGAAGTCCGAGGCGACCGGTGACTGCGTGGCAATGAGGTTGTAGCAGACCGCTTCGAGGTTGGCACTGCGCGCATCGACGTGATCGGCGGCCCGCTGAGCCTTCTTGCCAAGATCCTTATCGTTGGCGATAAACGCGTTCACGGCATCGTGCAGGGAAAGGTCGACCGCCTCGTAGATGGAGAGCATCTCGTGACGTGCCTCGATGAGCTGGCGGGAAAACAGTTTGCGCATGGGGGTCCTTCGCGACGTGTGGTTTTATACCAGGCAAGTCTAACGTCGGCCCCGCACGCCTCGCGTAAACGCAATGTCAGGGAAATGAAAGGGCTGCCCTAAGGGAGGCCGTTGACCATCATCGATCCAGATGGTAACAACGTCGAAAACTAGGCTTCAAATCGCGCCGCTTTTCGACATTGTTACCCTCCTTCGGCTTCGACTCCGAGCATCCTGCCAGAAACACACATACAACGGCGTCTAACGAGAGCGCTGGCCAACCCAAGGCTCCCGGCTAGGCGATCACCGCGACAGCGGCGTGCCGCCCGCACGTCCCGCCCTCGGCTCGATATGAGAAGAAGCGGTCGTTATCGCGAACGGTGGACAGGCCCTGGTCCCAAATGCTCGACGCGGGGACGCCGGCCTCGACGAGCGCCTGCCGGATGGCGCGCGACAGGTCGAGCAGGCGCGTCACACCGGAGCCGTGCCAGCCGAACTCTTCATCGAATCGCCCGATGAGCTCATCGGACACCTCGTACTCATCGCCTTGGATGTGCGGCCC
>NZ_DAWDUX010000059.1:0-6381 GCF_052346665.1 Collinsella sp. | reverse complement strand
CACATCACCGATAACGGGCACCAATGTGCAGTTGGATTACCAGTCAGAACGACACTGCTCCAAAACAATCGGGGCCGCATGACACGGCCCCGGGTTGTTGGATTACCAGTCAGAACGACACTGCTCCAAAACGGCTGCATCGGCCTTCACCGCCTTCCTACGGTTGGATTACCAGTCAGAACGACACTGCTCCAAAACAGATTGCCGCGCGCGACGTTAATATCCCCTGTTGGATTACCAGTCAGAACGACACTGCTCCAAAACCGTACTATCAAGTAATGAATCATTGCAATGGTTGGATTACCAGTCAGAACGACACTGCTCCAAAACGGAGTTGATCGCGCGGACGGCAGCGGTGGAGTTGGATTACCAGTCAGAACGACACTGCTCCAAAACCAACTATGTCTCGGCTATGGAGACTGTCGGGTTGGATTACCAGTCAGAACGACACTGCTCCAAAACTGGACTATGCCAAGGACAACGAGCCAGAGTGTTGGATTACCAGTCAGAACGACACTGCTCCAAAACTAAGTGGTTGTGAACAGTGCGATGGTTACGTTGGATTACCAGTCAGAACGACACTGCTCCAAAACTTTACAGCGGCCTGCGCGCCCTCCACAACGGTTGGATTACCAGTCAGAACGACACTGCTCCAAAACAACGTCACCACCTTTCGTGCGTTGGACCATGTTGGATTACCAGTCAGAACGACACTGCTCCAAAACATGCAACTCCTTCAACACCGAATGACTACGTTGGATTACCAGTCAGAACGACACTGCTCCAAAACGGCGAACTTGTCGAAAAGGAACGTGCCCTTGTTGGATTACCAGTCAGAACGACACTGCTCCAAAACAAGGGCTACTACTGGTCGGGCGCGGCACTTGTTGGATTACCAGTCAGAACGACACTGCTCCAAAACCATTGAAGCAAATTCCTCCCTGCAAAGAGGACGGACGTCCTGACAATTCGTGTCGTTATATCTCGAGAAAGTGCTGGTCAATACGCATCTTGCTCTCATGACTATAGCTTATATCGCACACCTTATTTTCCAATAGCAATACCTGCATTTCATGGAAAAAGACTCTGTCGAGGAACTGTTCAAACTCGATTTTGCCCAGAAAAGTTTTTAGATTCACAAACACAAGCACCTTCTCGAGCTGCACATCCGAGACAAAATCTAAAAACATATTCAGCATGTCAATGTACGGAAGGTCATCGCCCCTATCTGCCGAAAAACCAAACGATTTCAGATAACGACGCATATCCCATTCTACGTTGAATCGGTAATCGCATTCCACCTGATGCGTCAACCGCTGAGAGAATCCCCTCAAGTGGCTGCCGTAATCCTCAAATAATCTTCGGGCTTCCTCGTCCTCATAGAGAAGCGTCTCCATCATCCCAAGCAGCTTGCCGGAAAGCTCCGTGCAATCCCAGGGAAGATGCAGCGGATCGGGGACCGTAAATAGGACTCGCGAGGGCGCAACCTCATTACCGACTTCATCCCAAAGGGAGAACTGCTCGAAGACGCCCTCTCCTCCATCCGACACAAGAGACCGACATATGCGCGCGAACAAGCAGGAATTCTCAACCTCGACCGTACTGATGTGCCCCCTTGCAATATCTATCGGTCTGTCGGCACCAGCGAATATCAGCTTCATAACACAAGGAACTCCTCCATCGTGTCGACTTCGTCGTGAACCGCCTCATTGCCCGTTATATAGGTCATCGTTGCGTACTGTTTCTCAGTCACTTTTAGCACTTGGACAAGTCCCTCCGAAGGACGATGTTTCCTCATGCGGGCTATCGACCCCGATGCCGCGGCCTCATTCACGACAAGCTTTGAATACACCGACTGCTGCAACATCAGAAAGCCATCTTTAACCAGATACTTTCTAAACTGTGAATATCTCTTGCGTTGCGCCGCGGTGCCGACCGGCAAATCGAAAAATACAAGCAACCGCATGTACCTCACTCGACCTTTCGGGCTCATCGCACATCGAAGCTCTGAACTTCGTCAACACCTATCTTCTTGTTGAGCGCGTTGATGCAATCCTGGACGAACAGGGAGACAACCGAAGAGAGCCTATACTCCCCGTCCTTATACAGCACTGTCGTATTCATTAGGTCCCCAAGCATTCGACGTGATCCGGCATCGAACTCAACCCCGATCCACTCATCAACCATTCGATCAACGATTGGCCTAAATGGCTCCATCAAGTCACAGGCTAGATTGAACTCGTTATATTCGCTGTGATGGCATATCCCGCATTGAGTCAGATAGCCACGCGAGACGATCTCCCTATTCACCGATGACAGAAGCACAGCGTAGCCGTAATTCAAGGCGTCGTTCACCGGACAATTGATATCGCGGGAGAACCATTTGCCGAACAGAGCCTGAAAGTAGACCCTCGCCGCATGCGCTTCTCGATTGGTGGTGTCACCTGATCTAACCTCGTCAATGGCCGTTTTGAGAACTCGGGCTTCTGGCAGATCACGATCGGCCAGAACAGCGGCCTGCTGTCGAATCTTTTCCCTAACAACGCGCTGCCACACACGCTTTTTGATTGGCTCTCCCCAAGCCAGCTGCTCCTGTATGCGCTTGCTCACGTTATGAGCCCCGTATAGGGGCAGCGCCTGCCCGACCGGATTGTGCTTCTCGTCTGAATAGACGAGGGAGATCTTGCTCTTGGCCAACTCCGCCATCAGATAGGCGCTGATGTATACCTGCATCGTTTGAAGTATGACGGACGAAATCTCCGACAAATGGACCTTCGCAACATCATCTTCCTTACGTACGACCATATATCCACTTTTGTATGAGAGCCTGCAAGGGCTCTCTATGAAGATGGTCCTAAAGCCCAATGTAAGTTTTCCTCTCAAACATGCCGGTCACAGACTGATCGATAAACGTAATGCCCTGATTGCTCAGTACGTTTCTAAAGACGATTTTCAACTGGCCTGCAGTCTTCGCGCCTCCAATCGGCCGCATGTCTGCCATGTTGTTTGAAGCAGAGGACAACGCAAGAAGCCCTTTCAGGATGAGGTCCTTATCTTCTTCCCCCAACCGCTCAAACGCAGCCGATCGGTCATCCAACTTCAAGTTGTCATACAGACGCCTGTCAAACCTCCTAATACCGACCATCATTTGATTGAACAGGGAATCACGTACGCGAGGACCAACCGGAGCGCCCGAAAGCAGCCTCTCAACCAAATGCGTCCCTTCCTGGCCAAAGGCCAATGGAACGGCACTCCGGACCTGGTCGGCACCGGTGATAAACAACCTGCATCCGTCAACTTCAATGAGCTGCTTGATAGCTATCTTCGCACGAGCGATAGACTCGAACGCATATCCCCTCTCTTCGGCAACCTCACGCCCGAAAGCCTCGATATCGACTTGCCCCCCAGCAGCGCGAGACACCGGAACTGGAGCAAAGTCAATAAGTCGCTTGCCCTTCTTATCCTTCGCGTAATAGCAGAAGAAATATGCATATTTCTCCGATGAATAGCCGCCGTATTTAGACGGATCGAGCCCTTCTTTAAGCGGGAGGGAGAGTTTCATCTTTCCACGCGGCGAATAGATAGTCGCATCCCAAAACGCACCAGATGTCTCCTCCGGCATACGGCTCAGGTACACCTGCCGATAGTTGAGATACTTGCGAATGCGCTCACATTCGAACTCGGCGTCCCACGTATCCTTGAAGATCTCGCCCGTATCTTTGTCGAAACCCGAATGCAGGAAGCTCGACACGATGAAGCCAGCCGATCCAGGCAGGCGGCCCGTCCTCTTTGCCTCGTCTGCTTGAACGCGCACAAAATCCTTAACAACATGCGCATAGCCGATGGGATTGTCATACATTCCAGCATGCCTCAGCAGCAAAAACCTACCGATCTCCGCAGCGAGAAGTGCATCGTGCGCATGGTGAAAATCGTTGATCTCACGGCACTTGTAATAATGCTTGGCCTCGCGCAGCTCATGCGACAGGCTCGCCTTGATGGGAACCAGCCTCGACTCAGGCAGGCGATTCTCGAGCATCATCTTCGTCAACTTGACGATCTGCGAGGTTTCAACAAGCTGACGTGCGATAAAGCCCTTAACCCGACGCTCGCTGACATCTGAGCACATGAGGTTTCTCAGTTTCTTATCACCTATAAGGCCGCAACGGTGCAGCTCTTGCCAATAGCTCGCCATCTTTACGCGAACCCCTTGAGGCAACAATAGCCGATTCGTCTTGGTCTGATTTTCACTCTTTAGAACGAGGGCTTTGTTTTCAAAGCTATCATCTTTGATGTAGGACTGTGGAATGATGTGATCGACTTCATATTCAGACAGCCTCGTCACGTCAAGAGGAGCCTTGGAGTACAGGCTCTTACCTCCCTGAATGAAATACAAGGCCAGCCTCTCATCGTCGAAATCGGCAGGCTTGAACTCCTTCAATTCTCTCGCCAAATCAGCGTTTTCCCTCTTAAACGCATTAACAGCCTCTTTTATCGTATCGTAGCGCCTCTTCGTCCTCTTGCCCTTTTTCGACGCATCTTCATCACGCGTGTTCTCGATAAAGATGTTCACAGGAGGCTTGCCCGCTATATGGACAATCTCCTCGACAACACGGACGGCCTGATTGACCGTCCTGCGCAGCGCAGGAGATCCAGGCAGGTCAACCACCTCAAGGCGACCGGCATCAGCGATTCTTTCAGCGTTTATTTCTTCGATTTTATCTTCAAAGCCCAGGCGTTCATCATGCAACACCTCCATAAGGACCATGGTCCTACCCTGTTCACCGCCTACAGGGCTGCCTTCGCGAAGGATATCCATGATGGAGCGAGGTCCGCAATCCGTCTCAGCCTCGACCTCAGCCAGGAACTTCTCCGATAGGTTGCCCCAGCCCGTCAGACGCTTTTTGCAGATAATCTTGATCTGTTCGGAGCTCAATCGATCTGAGAAATTGCGGACGAGCTGCTCTTTCAAAATCGAACGATCCTCGAATAAGGTACTCCACAGGATTATGGTCTCAACCATAGGAATTATCGAAGGCGACAGTTCGTCGGTCTTGAAAACGTCTTTGCAAAAGAAACGGTACGCCGAAAGGGAGGATTCGAATTTACACTCTCCCTGACCACCGCGGACATGAACACGGGCCCATCCGCGATTGGCGCGCATCCAATCTTCGACCATTTTGTACGTAACACTTCGACGCTGCCTGAACAGGTCATCCATGATACCCATACGGTCGGCATAGTCGAAGCGCCGCCAATCATCGCCATCAACGGAATACCGAGCGCCGTTAAGCTCATTGAGGACACAGAACTCCTCATACAAAAGAGAATTGCGAGGAAGAACGCCCTACCCTATCAAGTAGGTGCAATCGCTCGTCATGCGCTGGATAAACGTATGCGCCGCATGACCCTTGTCGATAACCTCCTCCCAATTCCAGGGATACACAGGCTCGTCCTCCATACCGGGCTTACGAGTTGCCCAGGCAAAACGTGGATTGCCATGGTGATCGAGAGCAGCGTTTTTCTGTGTCAAAGGCCCCAAGTAATATGGAATCCTGAAGCTGACAAGCGACTCGATTTTGTCTAGGTTCTCGAGCAGGAACGGATAATACTTGCCTTGATTCTTGAGAATCGCGTCCATCTCCTCCAGATGGAGTTGATACGGGATGCTGCCGTTATCGCTCGTTTTGAGCCTCCGCAGGAAGCGCTCCTCCTCAAAGCGGCCCAGCATGTCCTTATAACGTTCGTCCGTTACGGCATCGGTCTTATCGAGAAGGCTCTTGACCTCTTTAAAGAAGTCAGCATATGCAACCTTATGAACCAAGTCGTAACGCGTATAGCCCTTGGCCTTTGTCGGGTCATAGTTGCAAGTGCCCGGAATCAGCTCACCACGGAAGAAGGCGTCATACTGGCTGGGCGCATACGTACGCACAAGAGACTTCAGCAGGGCGAGGTCGGCTCTATACACCTCATACTCCCGAACCTTGCAAAAGGAAATCGTTCTACCAGAAACAGATGAAAGAGAACCCGAGGAGATAGGGGCACCATTTCCGGAACTCAAGATGCCCAAAAGCACATATGCAGAATATACCTCTCGAATCGCATCGAACAAGCTCATGGCAACGTCGGGAATTGCCGCAAGGGCAGCATCTACCTTCTCATCGTCGGAAAGGGTGAAAGACGAGTCCTCGAACTCGCATCCGAGCACGGCTGCAAAATCAACCTTATAGCCCACAATCGCGCGAGAGATGCCCCTCCCCATCGTCTTCTGGGCGTCCTTATCAAGGCCGAACAGCTTGCCAACCGACTCCGACTTCTCCGCGCGGGAGAGAGACGAATCCTCGAGCACCCGCTGGATAGAAGCCGCATCGCAAGAGCAAGGAA
>NZ_DAWDUX010000058.1:0-6879 GCF_052346665.1 Collinsella sp. | reverse complement strand
GAGACCGTCATGAGCTTCGCGAATGACATCAACACGCCCGAGGGCGGTGCGGAAGCCCTCCATATGCATGCCGCCCTCGGGCGTGTTGATGTCATTCGCGAAGCTCATGACGGTCTCGGAGTACGAGGTGTTCCACTGCATCGCGATCTCGACCTCACCGGTCTTCTCCACCGGGGCGTCGGGCTCAGAGGCGCCGGAAAGGTAGATGGGGTTCTTGAGATCGTCGGGCACGGTTTTGCCGTCGTTCAGGTACTTGACGAAGTCGATAATGCCGCCGGCGTAGCAGAACTCGTCCACCTGGGGGGTCGACTCGCGTTCGTCTTTAAGGACGATCTTGAGGTTCTTGTTGAGGAACGCCGTCTCCTGCAGGCGATCACGCAGGGTGTCGTAGTTGTAGACGGTGGTCTCGAAGATCTCCTCGTCGGGCCAGAAGGTGGTGGTGGTGCCCGTGGTGTCGCAGGTGCCGATCTCGCGCATCTTCTGGGTGGTCTTGCCGCGGCTGAACTCCATCTCGTAGATCTTGCCGTCGCGACGAACCCGAACGTTCATCTTCTTAGAGAGCGCGTTGACGACGGAGACGCCGACGCCGTGCAGGCCGCCGGAGACCTTGTAGGCAGCGTTGTCGAACTTGCCGCCGGCGTGCAGGATCGTCATGACGACCTCGAGCGTCGGAATCTTTTTGACCGGGTGCTCGGCGACAGGAATGCCGCGGCCGTTGTCCACAACGGTGATGGAGTTGTCGGGATGCACCGTAACCTCGATGGTGGTGCAGAAGCCGGCCATGGCCTCGTCCACCGAATTGTCCACGATTTCCCACACCAGATGGTGCAAACCGCTCACCGAGGTCGAACCGATGTACATGCCTGGGCGCTTGCGGACGGCCTCGAGGCCCTCGAGGATCTTAATCTCGCCCGCGCCGTATTCGTTCTGATCCGCCACGTAATCTCCCTCTATGCTGTGAAGTATGGCTAACCTTTACAGTTTATCGCATGAACCAATGGCAAAACGCGATATCGATCACATCACAAATACCCCTGGAAGCCAATGAGGGCTCATTTAGGGAGATAGAGGGCTCTTCTGCGTCCTTCCCGCCTCCTCATGAGAGAAGTGCGCTCAAGGGCGATGTGTCGGCTTGAACCCAAGAGTCTCAGGGGCCTTGCTCGGAGGTCCCATGCGCTATGCGCGCTCAAACCCCGGACGCGACGTCTTGACCACGATGTTGCCCACGGCGCCGCCCAAGCGCTCCATACGCGCGCGGATGATCTCGCGCATCATGCTCAGCTCTTGCGTCCAGGAGGCGCCGTCCGTGTACACCACGAGCTCGTCCCGTTCGGGCACGTAATGCAGGCCGGTCACGTGCTTACCCTCGCGGGAGTTGGCGCACACCTGATTCCAGGCATGATAGACCTCATGCCGACGCTCCGCCTGCCGAAACTGCTGCCGGCGCTCGGGGGTCGCGCCGTCGAACAGACGGCTGCGTTCGGAATTGATAAAGTCCCCTAATCCGGCTGTGGCGTTAAGGCGCCCCTTCTCGGTCACACGACCCATCCGCTCCTCCTTCTGCAGGTCCGCGCCAAGCTCGCGCGCCAAGGGGGAACACACCCCCTGGCACGCGGATACTCATCAATCGATGGACCCCACGCGTACGACCTTTGCGCCGCCGAGCACCTCGTCCGAAAAATACCCGAGGTTCGTCGTGGTAATGACCGTTTGGACCTCCTGTGCCACGAATCCCATGATGGCCTCGCGGCGCGTGGCATCCAGCTCGCTCATCACGTCATCCAGCAGCAACAGGGGCGGGCGGCCCAAGATATCGCGCGTCACCTCCACCTCGGCGATCTTCCATGCAAGCACGATGGATCGCTGCTGGCCTTGGCTCCCAAAGTCGCGCGCCGAGCGCCCATCTATGGTGAAGGATATCTCGTCGCGGTGCGGGCCCACGAGCGTGAGCCCCCGGCGCACCTCGTCCGTGCGGCGCTCGTGGAGTGCCCCTAGGAACTGGCTGGATATCTCCTCGCGTCCCTCCCCCAGCTCACCTATCGTGGACTCGTAGGCCACATCCGGCTCCTCATGCGGGGCGATGACGCGATAGACGTCAACAAAATGCATTCGAATGCGCGCGAGCAAGGCGCGCCGATGCATGAGAAGCTGAGCTCCCGTCGCCGCCAGGGATTCGTCCCACGCCTCAAGCAGCTCCGGTGCGGGACAATCGCGCAACAGGCTGTTGCGTTGCTCGACCGTGCGCTCATATGCCGAGAGCAGCTTGGCGTACTGAGCATTCAGCTGGACACCAAAGGAATCGAGGGCGGCGCGGCGAACCGAGGCCGAGCGTTTGACCATGTCGAGGTCATCCGGGCAAAACAGCACGCTCGGCAAAACGCCGCGCACTCCGGCGGCGGTGGTGCGCTTGCCGTTACGGGTGAATGCGCGCTTGCCATCCGCGAGCTCAAGCCCCATCTCGAGTGCTCTTCCGTCACCCGCAAGCGAGAGCCGAGCGCGGCCCGTCGATGCGCCCGCGCGCAGCAGCTCGGATGGAGACGGCTTGCGGAACGACGAGCCGGCAGTGAGTAGCTGCAGCCCTTCAACGAGATTGGTCTTTCCCACGGCATTGCGGCCCACCAGTACCGTCACATGCGGGCTGAGCGACAACACGTGCTCATCGAAGCTACGGTAATTGACAACGGAGAGCTCCGTCGCGGTGATGCTCATAGAACGAAAAACCTCAGATGGTCGGGATGGCGAAGGGATCGGGGATGTGGTGCGGTTGGTGCAGCTGGGGACGTACCACGACAACATAACAACACGCCGGGTGGACGCAACGGGCACGCGCGGTCGGCGGGCGCGGCGCACTCGGCCGCCGACCCGCGACGGCGCTAAATACGCACCGGCATGACGAGGTACAGGTAGTTGATCTTGTCATACGACTTGAACACACCTGCTTGGTTATAGCTCTGCAGCTCAAGCGTGATTTCCTTTTCGTGCGATAGAACGTTCAGGCAACCAAAGATGTAGTGGTAGTTGAACGCGATGACGCCCGATACGCCCTCCGCCTCGACCTCGACGGTGGCGGTGGCGGCGTCCTGGTCGTTGGAAATCGCGGAAAGCACCATGGTGCCCGTCTCCGCGGAGATATCGAACTTGACCGCGGAGTTCGCCTGGGCGACAGTCGAAACGCGCTTGAGCGCCGAACTAAGGGCGGCAACGTCGATTTTGACCGTTGTGGCGCAGGCGGCGGGGAGGAGGGCTTTGTAATTGGGGTACGTGCCCTCGATACGACGGGCGACGTAGGTGGTGTTGCCCGCCACGAAGACGACCTGCGTATCGGTCGAGCCGATGAGGATCGAGCCCTGGCCGCCGGTGATGGCCAGCGCGTCGTTAAAAGCGTCGGCGGGGACGTTCAGCTCGAAGCTGCCCTCCAGCGTAGAAGTCTCCACCTGCGTGTCGCACACGGCAAGGCGGTACGAGTCGGTGGCAACCAGACGAATCGTGTTGTTTTCAACCGTCATGTAGACGCCGTTGAGCACGGGGCGATTCTTGTCGGTCGAGGTGACGCGCCACACGCGAGAGACCATTTCGCTCAAGATGTTCGCGGGGAGCTCGACGGAGCGCTCGAGGGCGAACGTTGGGAACTCGGGGAAATCGCCGGCGTCGAGCGTGTTCAGTCGGAACGTAGAGCGCTCGCACGTAATGCTCACCTGGTGTTCGGCCACATCGAAGGATACGGGCGCATCGGGTAGGGTCTTGCAGATGTTCGAGAGCATCTTGCATGGAATGACGACCTGCCCCTCTTCGTCCACACGCGCGGCGATGCGATGACGGATCGAGATGGTGTAGTTGGACGTCTGGAATTCGAGGACGCCGTCTGCTGCGCGCACGAGCACGCCGGAGAGGATGGGGAGGGTCGATGAGGGCGCAATGCCCTTCATGACGACGGCGATGGCATCAGAGAGCGCAGATTGACTGACCGTGAACTTCATCTCTTTTTATTCCTCTCTTAAATATATATAAGTAACAACAGTAATAACCCGGTGGATGGTGTGGACTACGCTTGTTTGCCCAGTTACACCCATTGATTTCTCTCAACAATCCATTGTAGACAACCGTTGAGTTTTGCCCATCGTGAGTCGACCCATATTTTTCTCAACATGGACGGCCGCGTTGTCCCCAACTTCTACCCCCACCTTCCAACAGGTTTTCCACAGGTGTCTTCTACGATTTGAGCATGATCGTGTTCTTGAGGTTTTGGACGTCTTCGTAGATCCGCCGGTCCTCGCGCATCTTGTTTTCCACGACCTTGAGCGAGTTGAGTACGGTTGAATGGTCGCGACCGCCGAACTCGGATCCGATGGCCGGTGTGGTCATCTCGCACAAGTTGTTGGCGAGATAGACCGCGACATGACGCGCGAAGGCGATGGTCGCGGTGCGCCGGGGACCTATCAGCTCCTCGTGGCTCACGTGGTAGAACTCCTCGACCACCCGCTGGACCATATCGATATGGATGATCTTGCGCGCGGTGTTGAAGTAGGTCTTTGCCGTCTCATCGATATCCGACGCCGAGAGTTCGAGCCCTGCCGCCTCGCGCTCGGCAGCGAGCCCCGCGCAGCGTTCGCAGAAACTTTCGAGGTTGCGGATGTTGTTGCCCGAGATCTCCGCCATGTGGCGCAGATGCTCGTCAGTGAGGTGCCCCTCGTGTTCGGGTAGCATTGACAGCAGGGACGTGTCGACGTTGAGTCCGTCGAGATTGCCCGAGCCGTTGATGATGTTCTCGTAATAGCGTTTGAGGATGACGTACTTCATCTCAAATCCCGGCTCGGAGACGAGGCACAGCATGCCACGGCTAAAACGGCTGGTGAGACGTTCGTCCATGGCGAGGTCCTTGGGCGCGCGATCCGATGCGAACGCGACCTTTTTGCCATCGCGGATGAAGCTGTCGACGAGTTGGAAGAAGAACTCGACCGACGCCTGCTTGCCCACGATGTTCTGCACGTCATCGATGATGAGGATGTCCGCATCGCGATACTCGCGCATGATGAGGCTGCCCGGACCTCTTTGCCCGCCGAGTTCGTTCATGTAGTCGTCGAGATATGCTTGGGAATTCGCGTATTTGACGCGGATATAGGGTTTTTCCTTGGCAAGGTAATTGCGCACGGCGAAGAGCAGGTGAGTCTTTCCAAGACCCGAGTTGCCGTAGATGAACAGCGAGGGGCATTGCCCAGGCTCCTCGGCAAACGCCGCGAAGCGCATGGCACTGTTGAAGGCATGACGGTTCTCGTCGCCCGCGACAAAGCTGTCGAACGTGTATTTGGCGTTGATGTCGCCCGCCGGGCCCCTGCCTGGCTGGGAGCCGTCCCCCGCCGCCGCGCGCACCATCGTGGGGTTGTTTCCGCGCGCGGCGGCTTCTCCTGTGGAGGGCTTCTTTGCACCTGGGTCGCCCGCGCGCATCTCCTGCATCATGCGGCGGAAGGTGTCGGGGGACACGGTGTTCACCACGCTGATGCCCGATCGGCCGGTCTCGCCGCCCGTGGGAGTCGAGACCGCTGCGTCGAGGGGGTGGGTCGCGGCTGGCACGCTCTCTTGGGGAGCCGCGCCGTTCTCGTTGGAGGGGAGGGGATCCTCCCCGCGCATGCTTTTGGTATCTGCGAGTATGCTCGCGAGGGGAGGCTCCGCCTGTCGGCGTGAGGCCTCCCGCACACTTGCTGCGGTGGCCCTCGATTCTCCAGCGGCACCTCGTCCGTCGACGACGACCTCAAGCCTCATGGGCATGAAGGAGATCTCCTCGAGGTACGCTTCGATAGACTCGCGCTGTTTAACGAGGTAGGTATAGGCGAACCGGCTTGGCACCTGCACGGTGAGGGACTCGTCGTCGAATGCGACGGCCTGACACTGTTCCAGCATATGTATGAGGCGCGGCTCGCGCTCGTCGCGCCGGCAAAACTCGATGACGTCATCGAGGAGTATGCGCGCTTCGTTATCCATCTTCCCCATTCCTCATCTCTGCATCGAGGGGCGGTCCAACCGTCGTGCGTGGGCTATTGTTGCTGCGCCCATCCTTGACCCAATTCGGTGAGCACGTATTTCTGACCACGTTTATATATGAGCCCCGTCCCCGAGAGGGTGTCGAGCTCGCGCGACCACGTTGCATCTGAATTTCCGTAGGTGCGCGTGAGGTCGGTTGGGCCTCCCTTGCCGTTTTGTGCGATATAACGCAGAGCAAGGGCCCCACGCTCGCTCACATATGGTCTTGGTGCGAGCGAGGGCTGCTGCTCGCCGGGTATGGCATTCGTCGGCATGCCCGGCGTTGGCATTGCTACGGGCATGGCCGCGCCGGGCATGGCTGTCCCGGGTGCCATCGACGCGGGCGCCGTCTCTGCGCCGCCGGTCATGCCGCCGAGATTGGGCATTCCCATCATCTGCCCGCCCATCATCGCTTGATGCGACTGCTGCCCCAGTTGCCCCATCTGCATTGGGTATCCTTGCGGGATACCGCCGTATGGCTGTGTCATGCCGTACGGATTGCCATATGCCGGGTAACCCACACCCGCCCCCGGCGTCCATGGATACCCTTGTGGGTACGGCGGGGCCATCGTCCCCATGGATATCGCCCGCGGATCGGTTTCCGCCTGCATTCCCGTTCCCCAGTTCGGATTCGGACTTGTTTGCGCCCCCACGGCCCCGAATCCACTTGGCTGCGCGCCCGCCTGCATGGGTACCTCATCATGGTGCCCACTGCGCACGGCTGCTCCACGTGAAACGGCCCGCTCGATCTCCTCAACACGCACGGGATTCACGCTCACCGTGACCACCGTCCCCGCGCCCAGGTTATCTTCCACCGAGATGGCGCCCCCGGCGGCCTCGACATATTGCTGCACCATGGGGAGT
>NZ_DAWDUX010000057.1:0-7935 GCF_052346665.1 Collinsella sp. | reverse complement strand
CACAGGTACACCGTGGGCGTCCCCTCCTCGGCGCACTGCGTGAAGAACTCGATGTAGCGGCCGAGTGAAACGGCGGATGTCGACGCCTTGGAACCTGCGCGGAGCTTGTCGTAGAACTCCTTGGGGGTAATCGATGTCCAGATATCATCGGTGAATTCCTCACCGTCGAGGATGTAGGGGAATCCCAAGATATCCACGTCGAGCGTCGCAGCGACCTCCGGCGAGAGGTCAGCGCACGTATCGATGACGATTCGGCACTTGCCGGGACGTTCGATCGCGACGGGAGCTTTTTCCATGTGCATGCCTTTCGCAACAAAGTGGCGGCCACCCACATGGGATGACCGCCATCCAAATCATGCAATGGATGCTATTTTACTCGCCCTCTACCTCAAGTTTGGGCTTGATAATGCCGTATCCACCATTCTTACGGTGATACACCACATTGACCAAACCCGTCGTGCTGTTCTCAAACACATAGAAATCATGGCCAAGCAGATCGGTCTGAACGAGTGCCTGTTCCTCGGTCATCGGGGTGAGCTCGATCTCCTTGACACGGACGAGTTGCTCGTCGTCATCCTCGGGAATGAGCAGGTCGGCCAGGTCGGCAACGGGTTCAACGGGCGCAACGTCAGCAGCGGACAGACCCTGCTGGCGATTATCGACCACGCGCGTCTTGAACTTGCGCAGTTGGCGAGTGACCTTGTCTGCCGCCAAATCGATGGCGGCGTACATGTCCGCACCATGCTCGGCAACGCGAATCACAGAGCCACGGGCGCGAACGGTGACCTCGACGATGGCGGGGTTGGGATTTGAAGGGTTCTTCTCGTAGCGCAAGACCACGTCGGCGGTCATGGGCTCGATGTCGAACACCTTGAGGGATTCGCCGATCTTCTCATCGACATGGGCACGCAGCGCATCGGTTACCGTCGTTTTGCGACCGGAGACCTTGATATCCATACGTGTTTCCAATCTATCCGGGGATAGGACCATGTCCTTGTTGTACCCAAGATTGGCACTTCCACACGCGAGTCCGTCGCACTCCCGTTGACTGGAGCATGTGAACCGATTGCCGAATTGTCGCGCCGAGAGGGTCCGCTTGTGGCTAGTCGAGTGCGTTGAGGTCGCCCTCGATCACCAGCTCTCCATCCTCCCCAGAGTCGACCGCCTCGTCCTCGGAGGCATCATCAGTGGAAGCTGAGAGTCCGGCGAGTTGCTCGTTTGAAAGGCCAAAAGGCAGAGACCCGTACCAGGAACGATATATAGCATCGAGCGTGCCATCGCTCTCGATGGCGGCGAGTGCGTCCTCAACGGCGCTGGCGAGGTTGCCCCCGTCTGCCGGCAGGATGAGCCCGTACGAAGCGAGCGAGCTCAGTGTCGCCACAAAGACGGTTCCCGGATAGGCGCGGGCGAGATATGCGCCGGCAGTCGCGTCACAGGCGACGTATTCCGCTTCACCGGAACCGAGGGCTTCAAAGCACTCGTTCACATTTGAGTAGGTCTTGAACGTCGCGGTTACGCCGCCGCGCACCAGCGCGTCCTGTGAGGCGGAATCCCCCTGGACGGCAATCACCGCGCCGGAAAGGGAGTCTGCGTCGAGCGCGGGCGACTCAAGGGAGCCGTCCTCATTGTGCACGAACAGGGACGAGCCATCCTCGAGCAGATTCCCGGCAATGACGATCTCCTCGTCATCGTCGGTCGACTTGCCGCCGAGAAAGATATCGGCCTCGCCATCGGAAAGGGTTCCCGGGGCATCGGCGGAGGAAACGACCTTGAGGTCGAGGCCCAGGCGCTCGGCGAGCGCACGAGCGACGTCGGCGTAATAGCCCGACGGCGTTCCATCCGTCTCGATCATCGCCTGGGGAGCCTCGGTGGTATCCATGGCAACGGTCAGATACCCCTCGCTCACTAAGTCGCTCGAGGTAAGTGAGGGCTCAACACGCTCCCGCTTCACCTCGGCGCGCGGCGGCGTGGTGAACACACAGCCGCTCAAGCCGAGGGTCAGCGCGCACGCGCATGCTCCCGCCGCGAGCAACACGCTCCACGACCTGCCGCCCTTTGCCCAGTTCCGCCGCACCATGCTGCGCACCATCTTCGCCCCCGACTCAACCCAACATCCCTGCCTCGCCTGCGAGCGCACGTTGACGCATCCGCGCGCAGGCGTTTTCCATCGATGTTCCCCCAGCTGACCTGGTTTTTGACCCCACACCTGCGCACTGGGACGTTTGCTCAACCGCCGCGGCGGCATCACGACTAGCCCGCTCGCCCGCGAGGCACTATTGCCTCAAAAACAAGTAGGACGGACGGTGCGACTGACCTCTAGGACGCGCCATGATCGCCTCCGCGCGCACGCTTCGGCTTACGTGGATCCCTTTGACCGCGTCTGTCTTGGACTAGGGAGCGCACGGCGTTTTTCGCTCGCGCGCTCCCGCAACCACAGCCTGGAAGGAACTTCGCGGCATTATACCGCAGGTTGCAAGGGGTGTGTAAAAGGGGACAGGTGCATTTTTACACATCACCACACGCGGGCGAATGCAAGGCAGTCTACACGCGCGGCTCCGGCGCATTTGAGCGCGTGGGCGGCGGCGTTCATGGTGGCGCCCGTGGTAATGACGTCGTCCAGCAGCAGGACCCGCATACCACCAACCGGAGCGACCACCTCGTATTGCCCTCGTGAGCGAGCAAGTCTTTCTTCGCGCGCCAATTCTCGCTGGTCGAGTGAGCCGTGTTTCACCAGGGCATCGATGAGCGGCAGGCAACTCGCATCCGCAAAATCGCAGGCGATAGCCTCCATGTGGTCGAATCCGCGGCGTCGGTATGCCGATGAGGTCACGGGGACGAACGTCACCGCGTCCACCCGCGAAAGAAGCCCTCCGTACCGTGCGGGCACCGTGAGCTCGGCCTCGCGCGCGGCACGGTGCATGATGCACGCGATTTCGGTGGATAGCCGCCGTTCTCCCCCGTCCTTGTACGCACGGACGATACGTGCGGGAGGCCCATCGAACACCACGGCGGCAAGACACCGGTCGAGCTCGACCTCGTCCCCTTGGCATTCCGTACAAAGCAGGCTCCCATACGGAGCTCCGCATCGCGTGCAGGCGTGCGCCGGATTGATGCGCACCATATCCCGCAGGCAGGCATCGCACACCAGGGCACCGGGCGCCTCGCAACTCGCGCAGCGCGTGGGCGAGAGCAGCTCCAACGTTTGCTCGGCAAGCTCCCGCAAGAGCCCTGTCACGCGCCCACCCACACGCTCGCCCCCACCTTGCACAATCCCGACACGACGCATCAAAAAGCCCTCCCCCGTGTTGACGAGGGAGGGCGTGCCGTTCCATCGTGCGCGCCTGTTGAGCAGGCACCCACCTATTCGGTCCGCGGTGCCGCAGAATCGGAGCCGTCCGCCCCATCCTGCTTGGGCTTACGACGCGAGCGACGGCGGCGCTTCTTGGGCGCATCCTCAGCGTTGCCAGAAGAGCCGGCGGAACGGTTTTGCGCCTCTGTACCTCCCCCATCACCCGGGCGACGGCGCTGAACCTTGACGTTGCCCTCGGCAAGCTGGTCGGCAACAGAGGGGATCTCGGGCTTGCGGGAGCGCTTGCGACGCTGTCCGCCCGAACCGGCCTCGTTTGCAGATTCGCTTCGCTGAGGTGCAGTGTCGTTCGAGGCCACATGCTTGCGGCGACGACTGCGACCAGGCGTCACATCCGCAGCGGCCTCCCCCGCCGTCGAAGCGGAACGGACGCCGCCCGCACGCGACGTGGCACCTGCTTCATCGCTGGCGCGATGCCTGCGGCGCCGACCGCCCGCAGAGCCCTCGGCAGACACGGAGGCGTCCACGGCGGGAGCGGCCTGAACGCTCTCCTCGCCTGCGGACGAGCGACGACGGCGACGGCGCGGCGGGACCTCATCGGCGGAAGCAGGGCGATCCTGGCCCTTGCCCTTGGCGGGCGCAGCGCTGGAAGCACCCTTGCGGCCTCGACCAGACTTGCCGGAGCTCGCACTCTCAAATTTTGCCGCCTCCTCCTCACGCATGCGCTTGCGGCGCGGAGTCGGACCGGAAGCGACGATGCGGTCGGCGCGGTCGAGGCCATCGCCGACATCGATGCCATTTTGGCGATCGAGCTCCATGAGGGCGAGGGCGAGCTCAGGCGACTCAAGACGCTCGAGGACGTCACGCGTTACGCAGTCGGGGCGGCACGCGCAGCCCTGGCTCTCGCAGCGCTCCTTGTTCTCATCGGTACAGGACATGTCGGCGAGGTCGACACGGAAGACCTTGCCGTTCTCGAGCCTCAGCACCAGCTGCTCGCGCGGGGTGTTGTACTCCATGATGCGCGCCTTGCCCAGCGGGGTGTCGATAAGCGTCTTCTTCTTAGGGGCGCGGCTCTTGAAGTCCTTGTAGGCCTCGAACTCATAACGCAGGCAGCACATAAGGCGGCCGCACACGCCCGAGATCTTGGCGGAGTTCAGCGGCAGGTCCTGCTCCTTGGCCATGCGGATGGAAACCGGCTCAAACTGACCGCCAAAGCGGGTGCAGCACAGCTCCTGACCGCATGTCGCATACCCGCCCTGCAGGCGGGTCTCATCACGCACGCCGATCTGGCGCATGTCCACGCGCACGTGGAAGTGGGCGGAGAGGTCCTTGACCAACTGGCGGAAATCCACGCGGTCCTCGGCAGCGAAGTAGAAGACGGCTTTCTCCCCGCCGAACAGGTACTCGACGCCCACAGGCTTCATGTCGAGACCGTTCTTCTCCACCAAACGACGGAAGTCGAACATCGCATCCTCGCCGGCATCAGCCAGATCTTCGGCACGATCGAGGTCCGCGTCGGTGGCGATGCGAACAACGGGCTTGAGCGGTGCGGCGAGCTCGTCCGGCTCGACCTCAAAGGGGTCGGCCGTGACAAGGCCGATCTCGGTACCGCGCTCGGTGGTGCAGATGGCGTGATCGCCCTCGAGGATGTCGAGGTCGCGAGGATCGAACCACAGCTCGCGCGCGGCGAACGCGAATTTGACGGGAACAACTACGGGCATTTGAGCGCCTTCCTGATATCGAAGAGCATGGCCTCGATGGCCAGCTGGGGAGTTACGTTGCGGGCAATGCGCGTCTCCGCCAACGAAACCGCGTCGAGGGCGAGGGTCACCCCGGTCGTCGTCGTGTCCGAGGCAATGCGCTCAACCACATCGAGAACATCGTCGTTAACGGGAGCGTTATGCGCGTCTTCGAGCCGTATAAGCACGTCACGGAGCAGCGAGCGCACGCTTGCCAGCGCTTCCATGATACCCGAACGCTCCCGGGCGTTCAGTTCGCGCTTGTTGCGGTCTTCCAGCTGCTTTAAAGCACCACGGGAAAGGTAATCCTGGTTTTGCTCGAGCACGGCCTGCTGGGTTGATTTGACCTCCGCGAGAGGCGCGTGAATGACCCCCATGAGCTCCTTTGCCGAGGCGAGGATGTCCGCCTCGTCCGCGTGGGCAAGCGCATCGACCGCGCGGACCATGGCACGACGGGCCGCTTGGCGATCGGCGGACTTGAGGAACTCCACCGCACGGGCAGGGCTACCGGCAACCGCCACTGCCATGCGGCAGCGCGCAGGCGGCAGACCCGTGGCGCGCGCAACCGCGGTAGTGGACTCGTCGGTGGACAGTGGGCGAAACGGCACGCACTGGCAACGCGAGACGATAGTGGGCAGCATGACGTCCGAGCTGGTGCCCAACAGGATGAACGTTACGTTCTCCGGCGGTTCCTCGAGCGTTTTGAGCAGGGCGTTCGCCGTATTCGCACGAAGTTGCTCGGCACGGTCGACAATGTAGACCTTACGCTTGGCGCGGATGGGCGAAAGCGCGACGTCTTCGAGCAGGTCGCGCGTCTGGGCGATGAGGTAGCCTGTGGCGGACTCGGGAGCAAAGTAGTGCACGTCCGGGTGCGTGCGGCGGGAAACGCGGGCACAGTCGTCGCAAGCCGCGCAAGCGCCTGGAATGGCCTCCTCAGCGCACAGGAGCGCCTGAGCCAACGCCCAGGCGGCGTCGAGCTTGCCCGAACCGGGCGAGCCCAGGAACAAATAGGCGTGGCTCGCGCGACCACTGGCCACGGCGCGCGCGAGGAAGTCGCGCACGCGCGGCTGCGTATCGAGCTTGGCGAGGAGGCTGTTGGGAGCGAGGTGATCCGACATGGCTAGCGAACCTCCCCGGTAGATACAGGCCGTTTGATCATTGCCAGCAGACCTCCCCAGTAGACGTGGAAGGCAACAGGGTGCTCTCGTTCGCCCCATCCATCTCGGCTAGCGCCGCGGCGACGTGTTCATCAGAAACGTCAAGGCCCGCTGCGCGTAGCTCGCGCACAACGTTCTCGAACACCCCCGCAACGGAATGAGTGGCATCGACGAGCTTCACGCGGCGGGGCTCCTCCTCGGCAAGGGCACGAAACCCCTGGGCAACGCGACGCTGGAACTCAAGGCCCTTGAGCTCGAGACGGTCCTCTGCCCCATCTCGCCCCGAGCGACGACGCAGAGCCTCCTCAACCGGAAGGTCGAACACGAGCGTGAGATCCGGATGACAGCCATCGACCGCCAGCTCGTTTGCCTGAGCAACCATCGCGCGCTCGAGCCCATCAGCAAAGGCCTGATAGGCTGTGGTGGAGTCGTAGAAACGGTCACACACCACGACACGACCGGCGGCGAGCGCAGGGCAGATCACCTGATGCACGAGCTGCGCGCGTGCGGCCTCGTAGAGCAGGAGCTCGCAAACGTCGCCCATCTCGACATTGGCTGGATCGAGCAGAATCGCGCGGATCTTTTCGGAGATAGCCACGCCACCGGGTTCACGCAGACGCAACACATCGCACCCCGTGAGCTCAAGCGCACGCGCTAACAGGCCGGCTTGCGTGGACTTACCGCAGCCGTCAATGCCCTCAACAGATATGAACAGGCCTGGTGTCATAGATAACGCCCCTCGTGTGAACCAAACGAGCATCCATCATACCGCGCCCGGTGTTTCTCAGATAAACATCGATACAGGTCGATATCCATTCTCTCGTGTGGAATCTGCCTTGAATGCGCATCGGCGGGAGTCCTGCCGCTTACCGCACTACCATGCCACTAGTTACCTTGTAAAGGCAGCAGTAGAACCGTACATGTCAGCAGAAGTCGCAACAGTAATCTGAGTATAGGGCACGCATCGGCGTTCGGAGACGAACCGGCGTAAAACGGCGGCGGATTGCACCCGCGGACTGGCTCGCAAAGAGCTAACCAGTGGCGCGCGTCATGCAAAAGTCAGCAAACTGGCTAAAAATTACCGTTTTGTATCGCCTTGCTTCGGAGCCTGCCCGAGCGTGGGAATCCCAGGGAAACAAAAGCGCAGCTCAGGTGAGCGAGGGAGACCCGCGCGCCGCTCACGCGGCGCGACGCGCCCCGTAACAGGGCGCATTTGTGCCGAAATGAGCGCCGTCAACTGCCCCTGCGATACAAAACGGTATTTTTTAGCCATTTTATCGGTGCAGACGCTTCGAGCGGCACCTGCACCTCGATGAGGTTGCGCCGGAACTCATCGTCCACGAGATGCGCTGATAGCGCGCCACCGTCTCGGACGAGAATTGCGTCGCGGTGGGAACGGGCCTGTACACGGCGAGGTGGAGTCCACCGTCGCATATGAACCGCTTTATGAGCACCGTGAGCATGGCGATTAGGGTGACCCGGGATAAAAGTCCCGGGCGGCTTATGCCACCCGGGATAGAGAGCGATTTGAGGTTTTGAGGCGTTTTGAAGGTTACGCCTTCTTCGTTGTCTTCTTCGCGGCGGGCTTCTTGACAGCAGCGCCCTTTTTTGCGGCGGACTTCTTGGTGCCTGGTTTCGCCGCCGGCTTCTTCGCCCCCGCCTTACCGCGGGCGGGCTTCTTCTCCTTGCCGGGGCAGTCCATGTTCACGCAGATGCGCCACGGGCCGCGCGC
>NZ_DAWDUX010000056.1:0-11224 GCF_052346665.1 Collinsella sp. | reverse complement strand
CTGGCGGCCTAAGGACGGAGGCCCCGGTCTCCAAGATTTCTGCCGCACGCCCAATTTCGGAAGTTTTATCGAGCTGTGCTACCACCTTTGCGTTTTATGCCGCCGCGGATCCCGACTATTGGTCGGCAATTAAAAGCTGAGGGCGCTTGGCGCCTTCGGGCAGAGCGCCGAGGGCGTCCGCAAGGGCGCCCTCTCCATCTTTGTCTATGACGATGTGGTCCACCGCATCGAGTGGGGCGAAGCAGTAGGTGCCGCGCGCATTGAGTTTGCTGGCGTCCATGAGGGCGACGCTGCGCGAGGCGACCCCCGTGGCCGCCGTCTTGATCTCTGCCATTTGCGGAAAGTCCGTCATGAACCCGCGGTTGGCCACGAACGCCCCTGGGCAGATGATGGAAAGATCGGCGTGCAGCGTGCCGAGGGCGGCCATGGTGAGTGGCCCGAAAAGGTAACGGTGCCCTTGGCGCAGCTCTCCGCCGAGCATGATGACCGTGACGCCGGGCAGGCTCTCGTCGATGAAGTCGGCGATGGTGATGTCCGCGGTTATGACCGTGACGCCGCTGCGGATGTCGAGCATGCGGACGAACTCGAGCGCGGTGGTTCCGGAGTCGACGAACACCGTGTCGCCGTCGTGCACCAGCCCTATTGCGGTGCGGGCGATGGCCTGCTTCGCCTCGACGTTGACGTTGATCCGCTGGTCCTGCACGGAAACGGTCAGCCTCTTGTGAAGCGAGACGGCGCCGCCGTGGGTTCGGCGCAGCTTGCCCGCGCTGGCCAGGGCGTCGAGATCCGCGCGCGCGGTGACCGATGAGACGCCGAAGGTCTCGGCGATATCGGCGACCTGCACCGACGAGGTCCGCTCGAGCATGTCCATGATGGCGGCGCGCCGTTCCTCGGCGAAGGTGCGTGAGGCTGTGGCGGACATAGGCGCCCCCTTAGGGAATCGTGTACGAATTGTGCAGATTCCATTTTCTTATATTTTCTTTTAAAGAAGCAAAAGAAGTTTCCATCTCTTTCGTTTTGTCATGAACGCAAGTGGGGGAAGGGGTGCGGAGGCAATCTCACATCTCGCCATCAGGGACCGCGTGTTGTGTTTTCTTGCCAATACCCATCAACATCCCGTGCGGACAGAGCGATGCAGCGGGCACGTGCACGGTGCAGTTTCGTACAATAGGGGCATCAAGTACGTCGGCGATGGGGCCGGCGAATTGCCAAGCGGCGCGGGGGCCATCCCGCCCGTGGAGAAGGGAGCGATCGCTCATGCTCGTAACCACCAAGGAGATGCTGCTCGACGCGCAGAAGAACCACTACGCCGTCGGCGCCTTCAACGTCGAGAACCTCGAGTTCGTCATGGCCGTCCTGGCCGCCGCCGAGGAGACGAAGTCCCCCGTCATCATGCAGACCACGTCCGGCACCATCAAGAAGACCGGCCTCGATTACTTCTACGGCATGGTCAAGGCCGCCGCTGAGCGCGCCTCCGTGCCCGTGGCCCTGCACCTCGACCACGGCGATGGCTACGATCGCTGCATGAAGGCTCTCCGCACCGGCTACACCTCCGTCATGATCGACGGCTCCCACGAGTCCTTCGAGGACAACATCGCCCTCACCAAGCTCGTTGCCGACGCCGGTGCCGCCATGGGCGTTCCGGTCGAGGCCGAGCTCGGCAAGGTCGGCGGCAAGGAGGACGACGTCGAGGTCGAGGGCGAGTCCCCCTACACCGACCCGGTCGAGGCCAAGGAGTTCGTCGAGCGCACCGGCTGCACCTCCCTCGCCATCGGCGTGGGCACCGCGCACGGCGTCTACACCGAGGAGCCCCACATCGACCAGGACGTCGTCAAGGCCATCCGCGCCGCCGTCGACGTGCCGCTGGTCCTTCATGGCACCTCCGGCGTGCCGGACGAGCAGGTCGCCGAGGCCGTCAAGAACGGCATCTGCAAGGTGAACTACGCCACCGAGCTGCGCCAGGCCTACACCAAGGGCTACATGGCCTACATGGCTGAGAATCCCAACAACTTCGATCCCAAGAACCCGGGCAAGGCCGGTGCCGAGGAGATCACCAAGATCGTCAAGATCCGCATGGAGAACCTCGGTTCCGTGGGCCGCGCCTAATCAAACACGCGCATTCCGCGAATCAAATCGACATCCGCAGAGGGAGGGCGGCTTTCGGGCCGCCCTCTTTTGTCACGATTCGAGGTGTCTTTCACGGGTTGAAAGCCGGCTACCCCAGCAGCTTGCGGGCCTCCTGTACGGCGCCGTAGAGGTTGGCGTCGTTTCCGAGCGTCGTGCGGGTGACGCGGGGGAGGGGCATGGCGTCGAGCGGGCCCGTATACGCCCTACGCTGCTCGACGAGCGCTTCCTCGATCGCCTCGATGAGAACGTCGTGGCAGCTGATGCCGCCGGCGATGGCGAACACATCGGGGTCGAGGACGCATTGCATGTAGGTGAGCGCTCCGCCGTGGTAGATGGTGCCGTCGGGGTCGTCCTCGAAGATGAGGCCCGGAGCGCTCACGCCTACTGCCGCGAATGCTCCGGCATGCGTCTGCGCGATGTCGCAGATTGCCCGGACGACCTCCTCGCTTGAGGAAAACGCGGTCGGCGTGTCTCCCCGGTCGATCATGTTGAAGTCATCGTCGACGAGTGCCCATTTCACGCTGGTCCCACCGATGTCCACGCCAAGATATGCACCCATTGCCGTACCCCCTTCAGATATGACGATATCCGAAATGTACACCAAAAGAGCCTCGATAACCGAGGCCCTTTTGGCGAGTCGCTGTATTGGTGGTGTTCTTAGGCTGTGTACTGCTGCATGGGTGCCATGTTGAGCGCAAGGAGCAAGTTGCGAAACGACTGTTCAAGATTCGCGGTCTGGTCGCTCGAGCGCTTGAGGGCGGTGGGACCGAGGAGGCCCTTTCTCTGTGTCGGGGGGAAGGAGAAAAGACTTGCACATGTGTGCTGCGACCGGTGCGTCCGGGCCAGCTTGACATCGTTGGAAGAATGCATGCTCGGACCTCCTCGTCATCCACCAAATACAGCACGCGGGGCATCGCTGCATCGCCCCGGGTGCTGTCCTCATTATTGCCAGCAAGCTTCTCCTTGTTGCCATAAGAAAGACTTACGAGTCTTTGCCAGATTGATGAATGGCCAGTTCAGAAGTGAAAAATGAAATATAACGCGCTGCATGGCGACTGGCCAACCTTACGCACGCCTTAAGAAATCGACCGTTCGCCATGGCGCTTCTGTGGCGGGTCTGTTGGGGAAGTGTGAAGGGGCGTTTGTCGATACATCTCCGCGGGCAGAGTCATGCTCACAAAGGGGGTCGACTTCATTTTAAGCATCGTGTGGAGTGCGCCATACGGCTGGCAAACCACGTATACTGTTTCGAAGCAAAGCGGCGTGATTACACATGGCCGCAGCGCAGGACGATTCCTGCGGCTCCCGCACCCTTACGCCTCCAAGAAAGGGGCCGACATGCAGACGATGTACCAAAAGATGAGCGATGCCGAACTGGCCGATGCCCTTGTGGATCTCAAGGCCCAGGTCGCCGAGGTCAAGGCACGCGGGCTTAAGCTCGACATGGCGCGCGGCAAACCGTCGCCCGCGCAGGTGGACATCTCCCGTCCCATGCTCGACCTTTTGAGCTCCTCTGCCGATCTCACCGACGAGGGCGTCGACTGCTCCAATTACGGCTGTTTCGAGGGCATCCCGTCTGCGCGCAAGCTCGCCGGCGAGTTTTTGGGCGTTCCCGCCGAGCAGACCATCGTCCTCGGCTCCTCCAGCCTCAACATCATGCAGGACGTCATCGTCCATTATTGGGAGAAGGGCGTGCCCGGTCACACCCCGTGGCACAAGCTCGAGGGCGTGAAGTGGCTGTGCCCCGCGCCTGGTTACGACCGTCACTTCGGCCTCACCGAGGACCTCGGCATCGAGAACATCCCGGTCCGTATGACCGAGACTGGCCCCGACATGGACGAGGTCGAGCGCCTCGTCGCTTCGGATCCCTCCATCAAGGGCATGTTCTGCGTCCCCAAGTATTCCAACCCCACAGGTGTGACCTACTCCGATGAGACGGTCCGCCGTCTCGCCACCATGGAGTGTGCCGCCCCCGACTTCCGCATCGTGTGGGACGACGCCTACGCCGTGCATGATTTTGCCGAGGAGCCCGAGAAGCTCGCGAACATCTTCGACTTCGCGCGCGAGGCGGGCAACGAGGATCGCATTCTCGCCGTCGCATCCACGTCCAAGATCACGTTCCCCGGCGCGGGCATCGCGTTCTTCGGCTCCTCGCCCTCGAACGTCGCGGAGGTCGCCAGCACCCTCAAGGTCGGCCTGATCTCCGCCAACAAGCTCAACCAGCTCATGCACGTGCGCTTTTTGCCCACGCTCGACGCCGTGCGCGAGCACATGGCCAAGCACGCGGAGTTCCTGCGTCCGCGCTTTGAGTGCGTTGAGCGCAAGCTCGAGGAGGGGCTAGCGGGTACTGGTTGCGCCACGTGGACTCACCCCAACGGCGGGTACTTCGTGAGCTTCGACGGCCCCGAGGGCTCCGCCAAGCGCGTGGGTGCCCTTTGTAAGGAGCTGGGCGTCACCATGACGCCGGCGGGCGCCACCTGGCCCTATGGCAAGGATCCGCTCGACACGAACATCCGCATTGCGCCGAGCTATCCGAGTGTCGATGAGCTCTCCGCCGCGCTTGACGTGTTGGTACTCGCGGTCAAGCTGGTGAGTGCCGAGTTGGCGAGCGAGGAGCGCGCCTAGATGAGCGAGTCCTTTGACGAGTTTTTCGATGACGAGCAGGAGCTGATGGATGCAGGGGAGACGCTCGAGGGGGCGAACGCTGCATCTGCCGGAGAGCCTGCTGAAGAGTCTGGCCGGGATGGCGGGTCCGAGCAGGCCTCCGAGCCCGAGCATGAGCCGAGAACGGAAGCCGGCTCCAATCGCAAGGCCGCTTCGGCATCTGCTGCCCCCGCCCGACAGGCTCCTCCGTTTTGGATGGTCTTGGCCATTGCGGGCATCTCGCTTGTCTTGGGCGTGGTGATTGGCTATCTGATCGGCACCTCGGCGACCATAGCGGAGCTGAGCGCGAATACCGGGCAGTCCGTGAGTGCTTCCGATGACGCGAGCGATGAGGCGTCGCTGTCGATGCCCGAGGGGCATCCCGAAGTCGACGTCGACGAGAAGGGTAACGCCACGGTTGTCGACGGTTCGAGCGCGACAGGCGAGCCGGACACCCTCTCTCGCGCCAACACGTACTTCGACATGGGCATGGCCGCTATGGAAGATGCCCAGGACGAAGCTGCGCAGCAGCAGGCGGCGGATCTGTTCGCCCAGGCAGTTGAGCTCTACGATGAGTACCTCGAGACGACTGACTCTCCGTCCGCCGAGGTCGATCGCGCGATCTGCGTGTTCTACACGGGCGACCACGATGCCGCCATCGCGGATTTGGAGGACCTGGTGGAGCGTGACGCCTCCTTCGCTCCGGCATGGGCGAACCTCGGCATGTTCTACGAATCGCACGGGGATACCGCCAAGGCCAAGAAAGCGTATCGTTCCGCAATCGACGCTGCGGCGCAGGATGATACGTATGGCGTCAAGGATTATGCCCAGCAGCGCCTCGACGCGTTGAACGAATAGCGGCGGTGCCCTGGTTCCGCGCGCGATGAAAGGTGATATATGGAACTCACGATTACCACCAACCCGAGCCCTGAGCGCTATGTGGTCTCCGTGGCAGGCGAGATAGACATTTCGAATGCCGACAAGCTCCGCAATGCCATCGACCTGGCTCTGGAGCAGCCTGCCGAGCGCGTCGAGCTCGATTTCTCCCAGGTCGCGTACATTGATTCGACCGGCATCGGCGTGCTGGTGGGTGCTGCCCACCATGCGTCCGAGCGCGGCCGGGCCTTTGCCATCACGGGAGCCCAGCCCAATGTCGTGCGCGTTGTGCAGTTGCTCGGCGTAGACAAGGACATCGACATCAGCGCTGTGTAAGCGATTGAACGGACCTTGCGTTCTGCAAGGTCCGTTCATCGTGCGGGGGTATACTTAAAAAATTGCCGACACTCGCCGGCGCGGTTTGGCGCGTCGGCCATTCGACTGCCCTGGGAGGTATCCCGTGTTAGGAATCGGCTCAACCGAGTTCGTGATCATTCTGGTCTTCGGCTTTTTGCTGTTTGGACCCGATAAATTGCCGCAGATGGGTCACACCATCGGCCGTGCGTTGCGTCAGTTCCGCGAAACGCAGGAGAAGCTGACCGCCGTCGTGCAGACCGAGGTGGTCGACCCCATGGCCGCCGCGGCTAAAAAACCGATGACGTCCGATGCCGCAGCCTCCTCGCATGACGACGAAGACGCCGATGCGCCCGCCTCCGCCACCGAGCCCGCACGCAAGGAGACTTTCGCCGAGCGTCGCGCTCGTTTGGCTGCGGAGCGCGCGGAGCAGGAGGCTGCCAAGGCGGCAGCCGAAGAGAGCACCGACGCAACTTCTGGCGATACCGCTTCTACTTCTGCCTCCGTCGAGGAGCCCCAGGTCGAGACCAAGGAGGAGACGGTCGAGGAGTCCGCGCCGTTGACTACCGAGGACCTCTACGCCCGCCGTCCCCGCAAGCGCAAGGCTGCCGAGGCGACTGAGGCGGCGGACGATTCCGCCACATCCGCCGACGCTTCGAAGGGAGGCGAGCAGTAATGCCCATCGGACCCGCGCGCATGCCGCTCATGGATCATCTTGGTGAGCTTCGCCGTCGTCTCACCATCGTTGTGGCGTCGGTTGTCGCCGCCACGATATTTATGTACTTCGCCGCACCCACACTCGTGGATATCCTCAAGGATCCCATTAACGGGTCCCTGCAGCCCGGCGAGCAGCTCTCCGTCATGACGTCGCTCGGTGGCTTCTCCATCAAGTTCAACATTGCCATCAAGGTCGCGCTCGCCATGTGCACGCCCATGATCGTCTGGCAGATCCTTGCGTTCTTCCTTCCGGCCCTGCGCCCCAACGAGCGCAAGTGGGTCGTGCCTACCGTGCTCGTGGCAACGGCCCTGTTCTTTGCCGGCGTGGTGTTCTGCTACCTCTTCATCGCCCCGGCTGCCTTTGAATGGCTGCTCCAGGAGACGCGCTCGATCGGCGCCGCCATGCCGCAGCTTGAGGATTTCATCAACACCGAGCTGCTGCTCATGATCGGCTTCGGCGTATCGTTCGAGCTTCCGCTCATTGTGTTCTACCTCGCGGTATTCCATATCGTGCCGTACGCCAGCTTCCGTGGGGCCTGGCGCTATGTCTATGTGATCATGCTCGTTGTCTCGGCGTCCATCACGCCCGACGCATCGCCTGTGACGCTCATCTTCATGTACGCGGTCATGCTGTCGCTCTACGAGATCGCGCTGCTCGTGACCCGTTTTGTTGTGGTCGCGCGCGATGGCAAGGCGGGCCTTACCGAGAGCCGCCTGGGCCTGTTTGGCGACGATGAGGACGACGAGGAGTAGCGCACGCGCGCCCATGGAACATGCATGAGATCGGCATCGTCAACGGCATACTCAAGACAGTGATCGACACGGCGCGCGAGGCAGGTGCTTCGCGCGTCGTGTCCGTTAAACTGCGCATCGGTGACATGTGCGAGGTCGTTCCCGAGTCGCTCGATTTTGTCTGGGAGGTCTTTCGGGAGGATGATCCGCTCACAGGTGAATCTGAGCTCGAGGTGGAGGATGTCCATCCCCGCAGCCAATGCCTTGCCTGCGGGGAGGAGTTTGATCACGACCGGTTCCACCTGCGCTGCCCTGCATGTGGGAGCCCGCAGACGCGCCTGTTGCAGGGACGGGAGCTCGACATCGTATCAATGGAAGTCGAAACCGACGACGATTTCCAATTGGGGACGTAGCCGTTTTGGAAATCGTTTGGGAAAAACGGGATAGAGCCGGGGCGAAAACAGGGAAGAGGACTTCATGGCGGAGAAAACGATCGATATTGCACAGCCGGTGCTTTCGCGCAACGAGCGCATCGCTGATCGCTTGAGAACGCGTTTCTCGGAGTCGGGGGTGTTTGTGGTGAACGTCCTTTCGAGCCCCGGATCTGGCAAGACCACGACCATCTTGGCCTCAAATGAGCGACTGCGCGCTGCGGGTCTTACCTGTGCCGTTATCGAGGGCGACATTGCGTCCGACGTAGATGCCTTAGCATGCAAAGATGCCGGCATGCCGGCCATCCAGATCAACACCGGCGGTCTTTGCCACCTTGAGGGCAACATGATCGAGCAGGCGGTCGACGCGTTCGATACAAGCGTGGGCCTGCAGGATATCGACGTGATCTTTATCGAGAACGTAGGCAATCTGGTATGTCCCGTCGACTTTGACCTAGGTGAAAACCTGTCGGTTATGATCCTCTCGGTTCCCGAAGGCGATGATAAGCCGCTCAAGTACCCGGGCATTTTCCAGCATGCTGGAGCCCTGCTGCTCAACAAGGTCGATGTGGCAGCTGCCTTCGACTTCGATCTTGCCGAATACAATCACGTTCTCGATGATTTGAACCCCACCGCCCCCCGTTTTGAGGTGAGCGCTCGACATGGACAGGGCATGGACGCCTGGTGTGACTGGCTGCTTGGACAGATCGAAGCGCCGCGCGTCTGAGTGCGTCAGCTGGGACTTTCGGAATCGCCCGTGACCGTCTGCAAGCGGCCCCGCTTGTCCTTACCGGCCCGCGTTCTTCTGCGCGCCCGCCCGCAGCTGCCCGCGCTGAAGAGCCTTCAACGTGAGCTTTTCGCGCTGCGGTCAGAACTCGTGTACACTGACCCCACACCATATATAGATACTGCCGGACGCCCTTCGGGCATGCCGGTTCGCGCACACCAAAAAGGAGCCCGACGTGAAACTCGTCGTTGCAGAGAAGAACATCGCCGCGCAAAAGATCGCGCAGCTGCTGTCCGATGCCGGCGCACCAAAGGCCGATAAGGTCTACAACACGCAGGTCTACCGCTTCAAGGTCGACGGTGAGGACTGGGTTTCGATGGGTCTGGCGGGACATATCTTGGCGCCCGATTTCCCCGAGGAGATCCTCTTCGACAAGCAGATGGGCTGGTACGGCGTCTCGCCCGATGGCGAGATCCTGCCGGCGGAGGTGCCCGACGGCCTGGCCCGCCCGCCCTACGATACCAAGCGCAAGCCTTTCCTACCCAACGGCATCTCCATCAAGGGCTGGAAGGTCGAGAGCCTTCCGTACCTCACGTGGGCGCCCATTGTGAAGCTTCCCGCGGAAAAGGAGATCATCCGCGTTCTCAAGAACCTCGCCAAGAAAGCCGACGAGGTCATCATCGCCACGGACTTCGACCGCGAGGGAGAGCTCATCGGCTCCGACGCCCTCAACATGGTGCGCGAGGTCGCACCCGAGCTGCCCGCCCGCCGCGCGCGCTATTCGGCGCTCATCAAGGGCGAGGTGACCGAGGCCTTCGCGAACCTCGTCGAGCTCGACCAGGACCTCGCTGACGCCGGCGAGTCGCGCCAGTATATCGATCTCATTTGGGGTGCGGTGCTCACGCGCTACCTCACGCTCGCCAAGTTCGGCGGCTTTGGCAACGTGCGCTCCGCCGGTCGTGTGCAAACTCCCACGCTTGCCCTGGTAGTCGAGCGCGAGCGCGAGCGCATGGCGTTCGTTCCCGAGGACTATTGGCAGATTCGCGGTGCGGCAGAGGCCCACGGGCAAGAGTTCAAGATCGCCCACACCACGGCACGCTTTACGGACAAAGCGGCGGCTGAGGCTGCGTTCGCACACGTCGACGGCGCTACGACGGGTACTGTCGTCGCCATGGCCAAGCGCAGCCGCAAGCAGCAGCCTCCGGTGCCGTTCAACACCACGGCGTTGCAGGCCGCGGCAGCGGCGGAGGGCATCAGCCCCGCCCGTACCATGCGCATCGCCGAGTCCCTCTACATGAGTGGCTTCATCTCCTACCCCCGCGTGGACAACACGGTGTATCCCAAGACGCTCGACATCGAGGGGATCGTGAAGGGCCTCGCGTCCGGCACGCCGGCACTCGCGCCTGTGTGCAAGAAGGTTCTCGCCGGGCCTCTCACGCCTACGCGCGGCAAAGTCGAGACTACCGACCACCCGCCGATCCACCCCACGGGCCAGGGCGATCCCACCACGCTCGACGGCGGTAAGCTCAAGCTCTACAACCTCATCGCCCGGCGCTTCCTAGCGACCCTCATGGGCCCTGCGACCATCGAGAACACCAAGCTGTCCATTGATGTCGCAGGCGAGCCCTTCGCCGCGAGCGGTGACGTGCTCGTCAAGGCGGGCTTCCGCGAGGCCTACCCCTACGGACTCAAGCGCGACGAGCAGCTCCCCGTGCTAGCCGAGGGCGACGTCATCGACGTGCGCGACATCAAGCTCGAGGCCAAGCAGACCGAGCCGCCCGCGCGCTACAGCCAAGGCAAGCTCGTCCAGGAGATGGAGAAGCGCGGACTCGGTACCAAGTCCACGCGCGCGAGCATCATCGAGCGCCTGTATACCGTGCGCTATCTCAAGAACGACCCCATCGAGCCCAGCCAGCTCGGCATCGCCATCATCGACGCGCTCTCCGAGTTCGCCCCGCGCGTGACCACGCCGGACATGACCGCGGAGCTCGACGCCGACATGACCAAGGTCGCCGAGGGTAAGGACACCCAGGACCACGTGGTGGACCACTCCCGCGCCCTGCTCGCCGGCATGCTGGATGCGCTCATCGAGCACAAGGACGACCTGGGCGAGGCCATCTCCGACGCCGTCACCGCCGACGCCCGCGTGGGCGCCTGCCCCAAGTGCGGCAAGGACCTGGTCATGAAGACGAGCGCCAAGACCCGCGGCAGCTTCATCGGCTGCATGGGTTGGCCAGACTGCGACGTGACCTACCCGGTGCCCTCCGGTGTGAAGGTGAGCCCGCTCGAGGGCGAGGCCGCCGTGTGCCCCGAGTGCGGCGCGCCGCGCATCAAGTGCCAACCCTTCCGCCAGAAGGCCTACGAGCAGTGCGTGAACCCCAAGTGCCCCACCAACTTCGAGCCCGATCTCAAGGTGGGGGAGTGCTCGGTGTGCGCTGAGGCCGGCCGCCACGGCGACCTGATCGCCCACAAGAGCGAGAAGAGCGGCAAGCGCTTCATCCGCTGCGAGAACTACGACGAGTGCGGCGTGAGCTACCCGCTGCCGGCTCGCGGCAAGCTCTCGGCCACCGGCGAGGTCTGCGAGCATTGCGGCGCACCCGTGGTGGTGGTCGGGACC
>NZ_DAWDUX010000055.1:0-11338 GCF_052346665.1 Collinsella sp. | reverse complement strand
GGAAAAGATGGGCGCCGAGCATAGGGTGCGCCCCGTATTCGAAAGGGGAGCACGCTATGTTGCTCGAAGGCAAGAAGGCAATCATCACCGGCGGCACTCGCGGTATCGGCTACGCCATCGCGGCCCGCTTCATTGAGGAGGGCGCTTCCGTGACCGTGTTCGGTTCTCGTCAGGAGACGGCCAATCACGCGGTCGATCAGCTGCTCGCTACGTATCCCGAAGCCAAGGTCTGGGGCCGCACGTGCGACCTCGCCTCCCTCGATGCCGTGACCGAGGCGTTCCACGCCGCCGCCGAGGACATGGGCGGCGTCGACACGATCGTCAACAACGCCGGCATCTCCCAGTCCACCCCGTTGCTCGATTACACCGCCGACGAATGGCAGAAGGTCATGGACCTCAACGTAACCGCGGTCTTCAACGGTTGCCGCGCCGGCGCCCAGCTCATGATCGAAGCGGGTCACGGCGGCACCATCACCACCACCAGCTCCATGGTCTCCAAGTACGGTCAGCCCTCCGGCTGTGGGTATCCGACCTCCAAGTACGCCGTCAACGGCCTCACGCAGAGCCTGTCTCGCGAGCTTGCCCCCAAGGGCATCCGTGTGAACGCCGTTGCCCCTGGCGTCACTAAGACCGACATGGTTGCCGCACTGCCCGAAGAGGTCATCAAGCCGCTCATCGCCACCATCCCGCTCGGTCGTATCGGCGAGCCCGAGGACGTCGCCAATGCCTTTGTCTACTTGGCGAGCGACATGAGTTCCTACGTGACCGGCGCGGTCATTCCCGTTGATGGTGCTGCTCGCAGCTAAGTCCACACTTAGCGGTTACGTGCGCTAAGAGCGCCCATTTGCAGCGCGCATAACCATACAGGCGACTCAGCGGCCCGGGAACGATCCCGGGCCGTTTTGCTCTTCGTGCCGGGCCCGCGCCGAGGATCGCGGTCTTGGGGCTATCGAGCACCCCGCCAAATCGAACAAAGCGTGCAGGAAACGTGGGCTCTCTCCAAGCGAACAGGCGTGCGCCGCGGTGGCGGTACACTAAAGGGTCGGATACGAATGTGTCCATAGAACATATCCGAATTCACGTCAGATAAGGACCTTCCATGTCTGATTCCTCCATCGTCATCAAAGGCGCCCGCGAGCACAACCTGCAGGATATCGATGTCGAAATCCCGCGCGACAAGCTCGTGGTGATCACGGGCCTTTCCGGTTCGGGTAAGTCGAGCCTCGCCTTCGATACCATCTATGCCGAGGGACAGCGCCGCTATGTCGAATCGCTGTCCAGCTACGCCCGCCAGTTCCTGGGTCAGATGGACAAGCCGGATCTCGACTCCATCGACGGCCTGTCGCCGGCGGTCTCCATCGACCAGAAAACGACCTCGAAGAACCCCCGTTCCACCGTGGGCACCGTCACCGAGATCTACGACTACCTGCGACTTCTGTACGCGCGAATCGGTATTCCGCATTGTCCCGAGTGCGGCCGCGAGATCGAGCGCCAGACAACCGACCAGGTTGCCGACAAGATCCTCGAGGCAGGGCAGGGCCGTCGTGCCCTTGTGCTCGCCCCCGTGGTTCAAGGCCGCAAGGGCGAGTTTGCCAAGCTGCTCGAGGACCTGCGCGCCGAGGGCTTTTCGCGCGTGCGTATCGACGGCGAGGTCCGCGGGTTGGACGAGACCATCGAGCTCGATAAGAAGTTCAAGCACACCATCGAGGTCGTGGTGGACCGCATCGTGATCCGCGACACGAGCTTGGGTCGCATCGCGGAATCTGTGGAGCAAGCGACCAAGCTCGCTCACGGCAACGTGAGCGTTTACCTGCTGCCCGATCGCGACGCGCCGGAAGGCACCGAAGGCGACCTGCTCACCTACTCGCTCGCGCTCGCCTGCCCCGAGCACGGGCATTCCATCGACGACCTGCAGCCGCGCGACTTCTCCTTCAACGCTCCCTATGGCGCCTGCCCCGAGTGCGATGGCCTGGGCTTCAAGAAGGTCGTGGACGCGGAGGCCCTCATCGAGGACCCGAACCTTTCCATCGAGGATGGCGTGTTCGGCAGCTTCTTCGGCAAATCGAACTATTATCCGCAGATCTTCCGTGCGCTGTGCTTGCATCTGAAGGTCGACCCCGCCACGCCTTGGAAGGATCTGCCCGCCCGCGTGCGTAAAGTGTTCCTCGATGGCATGGGTGACAAGAAGATGCGTGTGGACTACCACACGCAGGACGGCCGCGATACGCACTGGTTCACCAAGTATTCCGGCGTGCGCAACATTTTGTACGAGCGTTATGTCGAGACCACCAACGAGAACACCAAGGCGAAGCTCGAGCGGTATATCCGCGAGGAGCCCTGCACCACCTGCAAGGGAGCGCGCCTGCGCCCCGAGATGCTCGCCGTCACGGTGGGCGGCAAGTCCATTTACGAGGTCTGCTGCATGAGCTGCCGCGAGTCGCTTGCGTTCTTCAAGGGCCTCGAGCTCACCGAGCGCGAGGCGTTCATAGGCCGTGCCATCGTCAAGGAAATCATCGAGCGCCTGCGCTTCCTCGTGGACGTCGGCCTTGACTACCTCACCCTCGACCGCGCCTCCGCCACGCTCTCGGGTGGCGAGGCCCAGCGCATCCGCCTGGCCACGCAGATCGGTGCCGGCCTCATGGGCGTGCTCTACATCCTAGACGAGCCCTCGATTGGCCTGCACCAGCGTGACAACGAACGACTCATCGCCACGCTCGAGCGTCTGCGTGACTTAGGGAATACCGTAATCGTGGTCGAGCATGACGAGGACACCATTCGTGCCGCGGATTACGTGGTCGACATGGGGCCCGGTGCGGGCGAACACGGCGGCAAGGTGGTGTGCGCCGGCACGCCGGAAGAGATCATGGCCTGTCCGGATTCTTGCACGGGAGCCTACCTCACGGGCGCGCGCATGGTGCGTCTTCCCGATGAGCGCCGCAATCCTGGGCGCGGCGCGCTCAAGATCACGGGCGCCAAGGCGAACAACCTGAAGAACGTCTCCGCCCAGATCGAGTTCGGCACGCTCACCGTGGTGACGGGCGTCTCGGGTTCGGGCAAGAGTTCGCTGGTCACAGATACGATTGCTCCCGCCCTCACCAACGCGGTTCACCATTCGACCCGTGTCGTCGGTCCGTACAAGACGCTCGAGGGCGTCGACCAGATCGATAAGGTCATCGACATCGACCAGAGTCCCATCGGGCGCACGCCGCGCTCCAATCCGGCGACCTACATCGGCCTTTGGGACGACCTGCGCGCCCTGTTCGCGAGCGTGCCCGAGTCCAAGGCCCGCGGTTACTCCCCCGGGCGGTTCTCCTTCAACGTCCCGGGCGGCCGCTGCGAAGCATGCAAGGGCGATGGCCAGATCAAAATCGAGATGCACTTCCTGCCCGATGTCTACGTGCCGTGCGAGGTCTGCGGCGGCAGGCGGTACAACCGCGAGACTCTTGAGGTCCGTTACCGCAACAAGACCATTGCCGACGTTCTCGACATGAGCGTGACTGAGGCCCTTGCATTCTTTGGGAACATCCCGCAGATCAAGCGCAAGCTACAGACGCTCTACGACGTGGGCCTGGGCTACGTGCGCCTGGGCCAGCCTGCCACGACGCTCTCGGGCGGTGAAGCGCAGCGCGTCAAGCTCGCCAAGGAGCTGCATCGCAAGCAAACGGGTAAGACGTTTTACATCTTGGATGAGCCCACGACGGGTCTGCACTTCGAGGACGTGCGTCAGCTCGTCGACGTGCTCCAGCGCCTGGTCGATGCGGGCAATACCGTGCTTGTGATTGAGCACAACCTCGATGTGATCAAGGTCGCCGACCGCATCATCGACCTGGGGCCGGAGGGCGGTGACGGCGGCGGTCGCATCGTGGTCTCGGGCACGCCCGAGAGGGTCGCCGCGTGCAAGAAGAGCTACACGGGCAAATTCCTCAAACCGCTCCTTGAGCGCGACCGTATGCGGATGGCGGCAACCCCTGGTGCCTGATCTTGACGTTCAAGCTGCTGCTCGCGTGCTCGCGCACGGCAGCTCTTACGCGGATATTTCGGGCATCTGAGGCACCTGCGACGAGCGGGACGCCCCTCCTTCTCACATCATTTTTGGACTTTGGGAGGTCGTTTATGGCCAAGCCGGCCAAATTGCAGAAGACCAACGCGATGCGCGAACTCGAGCGTGCCGGTATCGCCTTCACAGTCCATACCTATGAGGACGATGGCGAGGAGGCGCGGGGCCTGGGCGAGGCGATAGCCGAGCAGCTGGGCGAGGATCCCGGCCAGGGCTTCAAGACCCTCGTCACGGTGGGCGCGACGGGCGCGCATGTGGTGTGCTGCGTGCCCGTTGCGGAGGAGCTCGATTTCAAGGCGGCTGCTCGAGCGGCGGGGGAGAAGGCGCTTGCCATGCTGCCGACCAAGCAGCTCGTCAGCGTGACCGGCTACGTCCGCGGCGGATGCTCCCCTGTGGGCATGAAGAAGCGCCTCCCCGTTGTCATTGACGAGACATGCCAGTTGTATGATGAAATTTTCATTTCGGGCGGTCGGCGCGGTGTTCAACTTGCGCTCGCGCCCGATGACCTAATTGCATTCACCGGGGCGATCGTCGCCCCGATCGTGAGGGAGAGGTAGTCGCATGGCTCACGACGACGAAGCGCCACGCCCGGCCGGAGCTCATTTCGCGCAGCGCCCGACAATCGATTCGCGCGCGTCTCAGCGCCCGGATGAGACGTCCCAATTCATCGTTGCGGCTCAGGCGGGTGCTTCTTCCATGCGGGGAAGCCGTCCCGTCTCGCCCGATGAGACTGCCGTGTTCCTGCGTGCGGCGGCCTCGCGCGATGCCGCTCCGGCCCCCCGGTTCGAGCCTGCGTCTGTGGATGCATTTGACGAGACGAACATGTTCGACGAGATTCAGCCCGAGCCTGTCGTCCCAGTCGAGCTTTCCGAGCCGCAAGGCACCCCCGTCGAGGAGGACGACCTCAGCCAGTCCGACTATGAGCAGGCTGGACGCTCCGCGGGCATGATGACCGCCCTTATCCTGGTGAGCCGTCTCACCGGCTTCGTGCGCACGTGGGCGATGGGCGCCGCGCTCGGCCTGTCCCTGCTCTCGTCTTCCTATCAGATCGCCTACAACCTGCCAAGCATGCTCTATGAGCTCGTAATCGGCGGCATGCTCATCACGGCGTTCCTGCCGGTCTACCTCGAGGTGCGCCGCGAGCGTGGCGTCGCGGCGAGCAACGAGTACGTGGGCAATCTTCTCGGCATTCTGCTGCTCGTGTTGGGCGCCGCATCGGTTGTCGCCACCATCGGCGCGCCTGCGGTGATTTGGACCCAATCGTTCATGAGCGCCGATACCGGGCAGATGGACACGGCGATTTACCTTTTCCGCTTTTTCGCCATCGAGATCCTGTTCTACGGCCTGGGCTCGGTGTTCTCGGGCGTGCTCAATGCGCACCGCGATTACTTCTGGAGCAATTTCGCCCCGGTGCTGAACAACGTCGTGGTCATCGCGAGTTTCGCCGCCTTTTTCGTCCTTGACGAGGTCTTCCACGTCGACCAGATCATCAGCGTCACCGTGCTCGCCGTGGGCACGACGCTCGGCGTGTTCATCCAGATGGCGTGTCAGATCCCCGCGCTGAAAAAGCACGGGGTGCATCCGCGCCTGCACGTTGATTTCTCCGACCCCAATCTGCGCAAGACCCTGGCCTTGGGCATCCCCACGCTCGCCGCGACGGTTTGCGCCTTCATCACCGCCAGCGTCCAGAATGCGGCGGCTCTGAACGTCCAACCCGAGACGGGTGCCTCGGTGGTGGCCTATTCGCGCCTGTGGTACACGCTGCCCTACGCCCTGTTCGCCGTCCCCATCACGACCGCCCTCTACACCGAGCTCGCTCGTGACGCGGCACGCCACGATGACGATGCCGTGCGCGAGGGCGTCGCCCGGGGCATCGCGCAGATGCTTTTCATCCTCATCCCGTTCGCTCTGTATCTCATCGTGTTCAGCGAGCCGCTCAACATGGTGTATTGCGTGGGCAAATTCGGGCTCGAAGGTGTGAGCCTGGTGAGCGAATACCTCTGCTGGCTCGCCCCGGCGCTGCCCATTTACGGCGTGTGCGTGCTGCTTCAGAAGAGCTGTTCCGCCTTGATGGACATGAAGCCCTATGCCTTCTCGACCGTGCTCGGCGCTCTTGCGCTCGTCGTTGTTGCCTTGGGCGGCGGCGTGGCCTTGGGCGGTGGCATGCCCGTCATCGCGTTCGCGACGAGCGCCTTCTACATCGTCGCCATCGGCATTACCTTGGTGTGGATGCGCGGGCGCCTCCACGGTCTCCATGTGTCGACCATGCTGCGTGGCCTGTTCTTCGGCCTCGTTCTGGGCGGCATTGGTGCCATGGCCGGCTGGGGCGCGATGCAGGCCCTCCAGTTGATCTTCGGCCCCATCATCATCCAGGCGGCGACGGGCCCGGTTGCCGCCCCCATCCTCAAGACGGTCGCATATATCGCCGTCGCGGGCATTGTGTCTCTGATCGTGACGTTTGCGCCCGCGGTTGTCATGAAGCTGCCCGAGGCGAGCATGTTCAACTCAATTCTCAGTCGATTCACGCGCCGTTAGCGGTGCCGCTCGAGGTAGTACGAAACGCAGCGGTCGGCGAGGACATCCATCGAGTCGATAAGGTAATCGGGCTTTTGCACGAGGTCCTGGTAGACGACTGACAGCTCGGTGCAGCCCACGATCACCGCATCGCACCCGTTCTCGTGCATGCGCCGTGCGAGGTCGAGGAATGCCGTGGGGTCGTAGGGGAGGTTTCGCTTGACGCGGTCGTAGATAAGCGGCATCACGATATCGCGCTGGTCCTCTTCGCTCGGCGCCATCACCGAGAGTCCCGCATCGGACAGATAGCTTTGAAACACCCCAGAGGACAACGTGCCATCGGTTGCAAGGAGGCCGATGGTCGCGTGCTCCCCATGCATCTCGACGATCCGCGCGGTCGTCTCCCGCATGATGTTGAGGACGGGGACCGTCGCACTCGCGGCGATCTGTTCGTAGAAATAGTGGGCGGTGTTGCAGGGGATCGCGATGAAATCGGCGCCCGCGCGCTCGAGCCACAGCACGACGCTCGTCATCTCCGGAAGGGGATTTGGTTTGTCGTTGTCGAGGATATAGGCGGTGCGGTCCGGGATCTGAGGGTCATTGAAGACGATCATGGGGATGTTGTCCTGGTCGCAGCTGGCCGGTGTCTTCTTGATGACGAGTTCCATGAAGTATGCGGTCGCTAGCGGGCCCACGCCCCCAAGCACGCCGAGAACAGGCTTATGCATGTTTTGCTCCCTCGATGGTCTCTTGCTCACGACAGGTCGAGTCGCGCCCCGTGCCTGCCGATAAAGGGTAGAATGCGGGGTCGATGGAACGTTCGCGCCGTGCGCGGTCCCACGCGACGGCGTTCATTATAGCGAAGGGATTTGTAGCTTATGAGACCCGCTCGCCCCGCCCAAAGCGACCTGCCGCGCATGCTTGCCCCCGTCATCTTGGGGTCTGATTTCTGCTGCTATTCATATATTCGTTGCTTCTGGGAGGCATACGGCGTCAAGCCGATCGTCCTCGCATCCGCGGACATCAAGTCGGTGCGCAGCCGGTTTTGCGACTACCGCGTCATCCCCGGAATCGACAGGCCCGAGGTCTGCTTGCCCGAGCTCGAGCGCTTGGGCGATGAGCTCATCGCCGCGGGCAAGATCCCGTTCCTCGTGGGTTGCGGCGACCATTACGCGCGCCTGGTGTCGGAGAACAAGCCCCAGATCGAGGAGCGCTGGTACACGCCCTACCTCGATTTCGAGCTCCTCGACGACATCACGCAGAAGGAGCGCTTCTACGAGATCTGCGAGGAGATCGGCGTCCCGTATCCCAAGACGGTCTATCTCGATTGCGGCGACAAGACCGCGACGGTGGACGATGGCGGCTTTATGTATCCGGTGATCGCCAAGCCGTCGAACTCGGCCGCCTGGCATTACGCCGAGTTCGAGGGACAGCAGAAGGTATACCTCATCCACAGCCGCGAACAGCTCGAGGCGCTCTACAAGCAGCTCCAGGAGACAACCTACGACAAGCTTCTCATCGTGCAGGAATTCATCCCCGGCGATGATACGCAGATTCGCATCCTCTCTTCGTATCTGGACGCCGCTGGCGATCCCGTCTTCATGGTGGGTGGCCGCGTGATGGTGGAGGACCACTCCCCAACTGCCATCGGCAATCCCGCGGTGATTGTGTCCGAGCAGCTCGACGCCGTGAGCGACGACGCTCTGCGCTTCATGCGCCATGTGGGGTATCGCGGCATGGCGAACTTCGACGTCAAGTATGACGAGCGTGACGGCACGTACAAGTTCTTCGAGATCAACACCCGCCCCGGCCGTAGCTCCGATTTCGTGCGTCAGGCGGGCATCAACTTCGCGCAAGTTCAGGTGGACGATGTCCTCATGGGGGAAAAGAGGCCCCGCATCTCCAACACCAAGCCCTTCATCTACACCACGGTCCCTCCCTATGTGGTCAAGCGCTCCATTGACGACGCCGCGATTCGCAGGCAGGTCCTCGATGGCTTCCGCACCGGGCTCACCCATTACGCTCTCGATTGGGACGAGGACTGCATGGGTCAGCGCTTCTGGTCGAAGGTGACCTACTACCACCAGATCGACAAGTTCCGCAAGTACTTCTGGGGCGACGGTGCCAAGAACTTGGCGTAACGCCATCCGTTCAGCAGCCTAGCGGCCCGATCGCTTGAATTCCGAGGATCCATGGCAGACCCGAATACAACGCCGTCAAAGTTGCGGGTAACGCACCCCGGCGTGCATATGCCCGTAGCGCCCTTCTCCGTGAGGGCGGCAAGCGAGCATGTGCGCGAACAGGGCGCCGGGCATGCCCCGAGCCTTGTGGATCAGGTGGCGAAGGTGCCCACCGATCCGGGATGCTATCTGTGGAAGGACGCCGATGGCGCCGTCATATACGTGGGCAAGGCCAAGAACCTGCGCGCGCGTCTCCGCCAGTACGTGACGCTCACGGACGATCGCGCCAAGATTCCCCTCATGATGCAGCTCGTAACGTCGTTCGACTACATCGTGGTCGAAAGCGAGCACGAGGCGCTCGTGTTGGAGCGCGAGCTCATCGCTCAGTATCATCCGTACTTCAACGTTGATTACAAGGACGATAAATCCTATCCGTATATCGCCATCACGCGCGGGGACCTGTTTCCCGCCATCAAGTACACGCGAGAACGACATCGCCCGGATACGCGCTATTACGGTCCCTACACCGATAGCCGCGCCGCGCGAGAAACGATCGATACGCTGCGCAAAGTGTGTCCTGTCTGCTCCGCCTCGTGTGCGGAGTGGAAGCGCGTGCGCCGTCTGCTCGACAAACGCCCCGCAGACGCCGACGTTATCGAGCTCATATGCGCACAAAAGGGGCGCCCGTGCTTTGACTACCATGTGGGAAGGGGCCCGGGCGTATGCGCCGGGATGATCTCATCGGACGAGTACGCCAAGAATGTGCGCCGTGTCGAGCGCTTCCTGTCCGGTCAGCGTCGCGAGCTCACGAATGAGCTTAAGGAAGACATGGCAGAGGCGGCGGCCGCGCTTGACTTTGAGCGCGCGGGGCGCATCAAGCGTCGGCTCGAGGTCATCGATGGCCTGGACGATCGACAGCAGGTCGTGTTCCCCACGGGGGTCGATCTCGACCTCATAGGCTTTTACCGCGAGGAGACCATCGCGGGCGCCTGCGTCTTCGTGGTGCGAGAGGGACGAGTGCAGCGCACATGCGAGTTTATCTTGGACAAAGGCTTCGATGTGGACGAGGCCGAGCTCGTCGCGGGCTTTGTAAAACGCTATTACGATGAGACCGCTGACATCCCGGGCGAGGTGGACGTGCCGGTCGTACTTGCCGACGCCGAGGTGATGGGGGAGTGGCTCGCCGCCAAGCGCGGTCGCGCGTGCCATCTGCATTACCCGCAACGGGGCGAGAAGCATCGTCTACTTGATATGGCTGCCAAGAACGCCCGGCATGCCCTCATGCGCTACATGATGCGAACGGGCTATTCGGACGACCGCACGAATCAGGCCTTGCTGCAGCTTGAGAGCGCGTTGGCCCTCGACGCGCCTCCCCTGCGCATCGAGTGCTTCGATATCTCGACCTTGCACGGTGCGTTCACCGTCGCCTCGATGGTCGTGTTCACCAACGGGAAGCCCGATAAGTCACAGTATCGCCGGTTCAAAATCCGGGCAGAGCTCGAGGAGGCGAACGACTTCGTCTCCATGTCCGAGGTCCTGGGACGGCGTTATGCACCCGAGCGGATGGCGGATGAGCGCTTTGGCAGCCGACCCGACCTGCTTGTGGTCGACGGCGGCAAGCCGCAACTTACCGCCGCGATGCGCCAGCTCGCCGAGCTCGGACTCGACATTCCCGTCTGCGGCCTTGCGAAGGCGGACGAGGAGGTGTTCGTCCCTTGGGACGACACTCCCATTGTGCTGCCGAGTGGCTCGGCGTCGCTGTACCTCATCAAGCAGGTGCGTGACGAGAGCCACCGGTTCGCCATCACGTTCCACCGCGAGCTGCGCGGCAAGGCCATGACGACCTCGATTCTGGATGAGGTCCCCGGCGTGGGTCCTACGCGGAAGAAGGCGATTATGCGCCACTTTGGCTCCATGAAGAAGCTCCGTGCGGCGCGTGTCGAGGAAATTGCGGCGGTGAAGGGCGTTCCCGCGGACGTGGCCCGCGCGATCTATGAAAGCCTGCGCGCACTGGATGCCGGTCGTTCCGAGTAGCCCGGAGTATCTCCGGGCTCGGGGAGCACGCTGGCCGTCCCGTGTAGGAAACTGGTATGAAATGTGACAGGTTAAAAGATGGGTTGTCGATGAGTCTTAATACCAGTGAAACAAAGCAATAAGCTGCGCACTTTAGATAAATAAAGCGCTAGAATCCAGAACTGGTATTAGCGCTAGTACCAATAATGGGGAATGTCAAGAATCTCGTGAACGGTTCGATTTGCCGCCTGCGCGGAAGTCGAACCGTTTGTCGAAGGGATTCTCAAAAAGCAAGGAGGCGCCGTTAGTCTTAACTTGTCTGTAATATGCGCCGCAGATGCGGCATATGAGCGCTTGATTGGAGTACCCATGCGCGATCTTCTGAACAAGGGTCTGTCCCGCCGCTCCTTCATCGGTCTCGCCGGTGGCACCGCTGCCGTTGCGGGCCTCGGCCTTGCCGGCTGCGGCGGCGGTGGCAACGATGAGGGTTCCGCTCCTGCCGAGGGCGGCACCAAGGGTGGCGGCGTGATCACCGCCGGCTCCGCTTATACCACCACCAACTTCGACCCCTCCA
>NZ_DAWDUX010000054.1:10109-11386 GCF_052346665.1 Collinsella sp. | reverse complement strand
TACGAGTGGCTGAGCTTTGATCCCGTTGATCGCGAGATCGTACGCACGCACTTTGCCAACATCCGAGCCCACTGCCAGCAAGAGGGGCGCGACATCCTCGAGGAGCCTATTCCTGTGGTGCCCACGCAGCACTACTTCATGGGTGGCGTTTGGGTCGATCGGGATTCGGCGACCACGATGCCGCATCTGTATGTTGCCGGCGAGGCGGCGTGCAATGGTGTGCATGGCAGGAACCGCCTTGCGAGCAATTCGTTGCTTGAGTCGCTCGTTTTTGCGCGCCGTGCGGCGTGGAAGATGGCGACGGGGGAGAGCCTGGAAGTCGAGAAGGCGGGCGAGCCCGCGCTCGACGGCGCACACCGCCTGTTGCCCGGTCAGGTGCGCCAAAACCTCAACATCGACGTGCTCGTGCACGCATGATGAGCGCGCCTTGAGGTGCGCTATCTGCGACGCGCCCCTTGGCGTGCGGCGCGCCCGTCATGCTCACGACCGTCATGCTTACGAAAGGAATTCTTGTGAATCCAATCACCATGAACCTTGTTGCCGACGATATCATCCGTTTTGCCCTGCGCGAGGACATGAACGCGGGCGATCTGTCGACCGAGTCGGTCTGCCCCGGTCCGCGGGAGGCCGAGGTTCAACTCATTGCGAAGGCAGCGGGCGTCATCGCGGGGTTGGATGTGTTCGAGCGTGCCTTTACCCTGCTCGACCCTGCCACGACGTTCGACGCGCGCGTGAGTGATGGCGACGAGGTCGAGCCCGGCCAGGTGCTAGGGACGGTGCACGGCGACGCCCGCGTGCTGCTCTCCGGTGAGCGCGTGGCTCTCAACTTCCTGCAGCGCATGAGCGGTATCGCAACGTATACACGTACCATGGCAAAGGAGCTCGAAGGTACCAAGACCCTGCTTGCCGACACGCGCAAGACCACGCCTGGCCTTCGCATATTCGAAAAAGCGGCGGTCGAGGCAGGCGGTGGCCACAATCACCGCTACAACCTTTCACAGGCGGTCATGCTCAAGGACAACCATATCGATGCGGCGGGAGGTATCGCTGCCGCCGTGGCAGGTGCTCGCGCCCATGCGCCCTTTGTGTGCACGGTGGAAGTTGAGTGCGAGAGCCTGAATATGGTGCAAGAGGCACTCGATGCTGGTGCGGACATCATCATGCTCGACAATATGGATCGCGAGCAGATGCGCGAGGCCATTGCGCTCATTGATGGCCACGCCAAGGTCGAGGCCTCGGGCAACGTTGACGCGAGCAATATCCGTGAGCTCGCCGAT
>NZ_DAWDUX010000054.1:0-10099 GCF_052346665.1 Collinsella sp. | reverse complement strand
CTCGTCGGGAGCGCTTACCCATTCGGCGCCCATTCTGGATCTCTCGCTCAAGCACCTGCGCCTGCTCTAGCTCATCTTGATGTGGGATGTGGTTCGTTCGGAGGGTGCGAGACGGGAGGTGCGGCGATGCCGCTAATGGGTCATGAGCGCAGGGATGCCATCTTGCAGTCCTTGCGTGGCGCAAAACGCCCGGTGAGCGGGACGGCGCTCGCAAGCGTCGCCGGTGTGAGCCGACAGGTGATCGTGCAGGACATCGCCCTGCTGCGTGCCGATGGGCACGACATCGTTGCGACCAATCGCGGGTACGTGCTGCGCGAGGGCGCCTCGGAGCTCTCGGTTCCCACGCGTCTTATCAAGGTTCACCACACTATCGATCAACTTGAGGACGAGCTCCAGACCGTCGTCGACCTGGGCGGAACCGTTCAAACCGTCATGGTAAATCATCGCGCATACGGCAAAATCACCGCCAATCTGGACATACGCAGCCGTAGCGGCATAGCCCGCTACCTCGAAGACATCCGCACGGGTAAGAGCACACCGCTGATGACGGTGACGAGTGGCTATCACTTTCATCGTATTTCTGCCGATACGGAGGAGGCCCTGGACGCCATTGAGGCCGCCCTTGCGGCCAAGGGCTATCTTGCCGAGGTTCTGCCCTATGAGCGCGAGGGTCTTGACGGGTAACGCTCGGGCGGCGTTTCGCGACTGCCTGTGCCGGTCGCGGCGGCTCGCGGTGCCCGAGGCGGTCGCGGCATGTCCCATCTCATGGCGGCTCCGCGCGAAAGTGCCGCGAGAGTTGACTTTCGCGGCACGTTTTTGTTGCAGGTCCGAAAAAGCTTCCGCGAAAGTTAACTCTCGCGGGCACGTTCGACGCCCGACCCCTTGGGCGCGGCTTGGCATACGGCCCCTTTGGCTGGCTACCCGATAGGCTCGACGTATTTTGCGCGGTCTGTACGCTGGACGCGCTTTGAGACGTGGAGCGGGGCGGACGTTTGATGCCGGAGCGGTGGTCCGCTTGGGGCTCTTTGCTTGCTGGAGGTGTCAGCTGCCGTCTCGTGCGACATGCCAAAATATGTTGTCGATCCGATGCTTTGGTTGTTATGGTGCCATGCCTTCTGTAGTTGCTTTTGCTGCCATAACCGTTATCTTCACAAGGCTGTCGGAAGGGTTTTTGTTCGGGCGCAGTGGCGAGGGACAGTTTGAGGATGTTGATAGATGAAGACCGTTCACATGGAAATAGCTACCGTCTACCCAAGACTGATGTAACTAAATCGTATACAACGTATAAGACGTATATGATGACTTCTGTCATATGTTGCCGCGGGATCCGGACTCGCGCGCTTCGATGAGGGCGCTTCGAAGCGCCATAAAGAATTGATGGAAAGGAGACGGTAATGAATCAGCTTTATGCAGCAATAGCCGTTGGCCTCGTGGGTGTCATTTGCATCATGGACTCCCGTATGCTGGGGCGCCTGAGTCTTGAGCGCCCGCTTATTGGCGCCACGATGGTCGGCATCGTGCTTGGTGACATCCCCACGGCTTTGGCCGCTGGCGCGACGCTCGAACTTATGAGCATCGGCTTGATTAATGTGGGCGCCGCGATGATCCCCGACATGAATATGGGATCTATCGTTGCTACGGCGTTTTGCATCTTGACCGGAGCGGGTCCGGAGGCGGCGTTGACCATCGCAGTTCCTGTTGCCGCATTTGGCCAAGCGATTGGTCTTGCGGTGCGCATGGTCCTCGCGGCATTTTCTCATAAGGCCGACACCCTTATCGATCAGGGCAAATTTAAGCAGGCGCTTCACCTTCATATTATTTGGGGTAATGTCCTGTATGCTCTGATGTATTTCGTGCCCATCTTCCTTGCGATCTATGTCGGCACCGATCTTGTCCAGTCTATTGTGGATATGATTCCCGCATGGGTCACAAGTGGACTTAACCTTGCCGGCAATGTCCTTACCGCTCTCGGCATGGCCCTGCTGCTTAATATCATGCTTACCAAGAAGATGGCCCTCTTTTTCTTCGTTGGCTTCTTTGCTGCGGCCTTCCTTAACATTAACGTTACCGCCGTTGCAATCTTTGCTGTGTTGCTCGCCCTGCTGCTCGTGGATCTCAAATTCCGTGATGGTGGCGGCCAGTTCGCAACCCAGGCCGCAGACGACTATGATCCGCTCGAGGACGACGACTAAGAAAGAAGGAGGTCATTTCAATGGCAGAGCAGATTACTGTTGAGCAGGCATCCAGCACGACCGAGCTGAAAAGCTTGGAGCCGCAACCTGTTTCCGAGAAGAAGCGCCTTTGGCAGTTCTTCTGGCGCACCTGGGCGATCCAATCTTCGTGGAACTATGAGGGCCAGATGAACCTGGGCTTCCTCTATTCCATTGCGCCGACGCTCGACCGCATTTACACAGATGAGTCCGACCCGGAGATTCTCGAGCGAAAGAAGGAGGCCTATCACCGTCATACCGCTTTGTATAACATCACGCAACAGCTGAACAGCTTTGTGCTTGGTCTCGTTGCCTCGATGGAGGAAGAGTACGCTCGCGACCCCAAACACTTCAACCCTGAGGTGATGAACAGCCTAAAGGTTTCGCTTATGGGTCCGCTTTCGGGCATTGGCGATTCATTGCTTGAGGGAACGCTTCGCATTATCTCTTTCGGATTGGGCGCGTCCCTGGCAGCGCAGGGCTCCATTCTTGGACCTATTTTGGCGATCCTCATCTCCGGCATCCCTAAAGCCCTTATTACTTGGTTTGGCGGCAAGCTCGGTTATACACTTGGTGCCGACTACGTAAAGCAGCTGCAGAGCGGCGGCATGATGGAGCGCGTGATGTACGTTGCGAGCATTGTTGGCCTCATGACTGTGGGCGCGATGATTGCCACGATGGTTGGTATTACGACCCCGCTGCAGTTCCAGGATGGAGCTTTGGTAATTCAGGACGTGCTGAACGGCATCTTCCCGGCAATGATTCCCTTGGCTATTACTATGACTTTCTACTGGCTGCTCAAGAAGAAGGTTAGCCTCACGGTGTTGCTGCTGGGCGGCATTGCTGCTAGCTTGGCTGCAAGCTTCTTCGGAATTCTTGCATAGCAATTGCGTATATAGCCCCCTTATTAGGCGCAGATCGTTGACGGGTCTGCGCCTTTTCGTATGTTGACGAAATGTGTCGAGCGGGGTCTGGTGCTTCGAGTGAGACATCTTTGAAGTATGTCGGTCTTGGGCAGGACCTGGTCCCCGACTGTTGCCAGTGGTTGCGGGCAAGTAGTGGCTCGCCGATTCGTTCGCAGCCATGGTTCATCGAAATGTGGACGGGTGTGGCGAAAGCTGTGATGGCGTAGGTGTCGAATGTGCGTGTGCCGCATGGTCATCCTGTCGATGTCAATGTGCGGATGGGTTATGAGAGTCTGGATCTTTACCGCTACGGGCGGCCTTTTCCCTTTCGAGGTTGCTGAGGACAATATGGGTGGGTGCTTTGCGTGGGGTCTTTTGGTTCAGTTGCATGACCGGTGGCTGGCATTGTCAGAGACAAGAAGCCCCCGTTTCTGCTGTATGAGAAACGGGGGATGGAAGGTTTCTGTCTTTTGGTGGGGGTGCGCGTTATGCGCGTGCAGCTTCGATCTTCTCGTAGGCGCTAAGATAGGTTGCCATTGATCGCGCATCGGCTGCCATGGGATCGGTGAGCGTTGCGGAATCGGTACACTCGACGCTTAACACCCCTTGGTAGCCGTTCTGCTCAAAGGTGAGGATGTCAGTCGCAATATCACGTTCTCCGTCGCCAAGGGCAAGGTGGAGTGAACGCTCGCCGGTATCGACATAGTGGGCATGAATCATCTTGGGGCCAAAGGCATCGAAATACTCCTGAATAGTGTTGCCAGCGCTCACCATGGCGCCGATATCGAGGCAGACTTTCAATGCGGGTTCATCGACCATGGATAGTAGAAGTTTGAGGTCGGCAACGGTGTTGGCGATGCGCGACTCGGGCGCGCGCAAGGCTTCGATGGCGAGGTTGATGCCCTGCTCGCCTGCATAGCGCGCGACCTGTTTGAGCATGGTTGCACTACGCTCGCGTGCGGTTTCAACTGGCTCGTTGTAATACGCCCAGCCACTCGTTACGAGCACCTGAGTTGCGCCAACGCTTTTTGCAACATCGACGGCACGGGTAAAATATGCAAGTGTGCGTTCTTGGATGCTCGCGTCTTTTGCCGCCATATTGTGTGGTTTGGGGTTGCATTGCTCCGGGCATATGCCGTGGATGCGAATGCCGTATTCATCGATGAGATGGCTTAGACGCTCAATGGGATCGTTCTGCCGATAATCCATAAAGAAGTGCTGGGGAGATGTCCATAGCTCGACGCAGGGATAGCCGAGCTTTTGTGCATTGGCAAAAAAGTCATCAAGGTCATAGAACATGTAGTGGTGGTTCATGGTGGCAAGTTCAATGCGAGGCTGTGCCATCCCGACTCCTTTCCAAGGATTTATCAACAAACACGTCTCAGACGTCATATACGATTATAAATTAAAGAGATGTATGATGTGCAGACCTGGGGTTCTTGCCGTGAACGGTAGATATTCGGCGATAAACGGACATTTCAACTTGAATCTAGACCAATCGGTATATAACGTCTATGATGTCAGTAACGAATAGGAGGTACGTATGAATCAACTCATACTTGCGTCGCATGGTGGCCTTGCGGCTGGTGCCCGCGATACGCTCGAAATGATTATTGGCGATGTGTCGCGTGTTCACGTGGTTTCGCTGGAGAGGGATGACAAGGATCGGATCGACGAGCGCACGATTGCGCTTATCGACTCGTTCGAGCCGTCTGATGCAGTTTATATTTTGACCGATATGATGGGTAGCAGCGTGAATAACTCGATGGTTTCCGTGCTTGCCCAGCGTCCCTCTGTCACGGTGATCTCTGGGATGAATTTTCCTCTAGTGCTTGAGATGTCGTTGGCAACCGAGCCTCTTTCTCGAGAGCGCATTGACGAAATCATCTCGCAAAGCAAGGGCGGCATCCAAGACGTCGCGGCCCTTTTGGCTCAGAAGGCACAGGAAGAAGAGGAGGACGACCTATGATCAAGCTCGTGCGTTTGGACTATCGTTTGGTACACGGCCAGATTTTGGCAGCCTGGGTGAACCACCTGAGCGCTCAGCGTATCATTTTGGTTGACGATGCGGCGGCGAATGACGAAATGAGGTCTGCCGCCCTGAAGCTCGCAAAGCCCGCGGGGATTCGCCTGAATATCTTTACCGTTGAGAAAGCTATCACGAAGATGCCAAAGATTCTCGAGCTCAACGAGAATATCATGATGGTCTTTGGTACCACTAAGGCGCTTGTCGATGTGTGTAAGGCTACTGGTGCGATTAACGAGATCCAATATGGAGCCACCTTTAATAAGGACGGTTCGAAGCAGATTGATCAAAGCGTCTTTTTGGATGAGTCTGAACAAAGTGATACCCGAGAGTTGCTCGCAATGGGCGTGAAGCTCTATAGCCAGCAGACCCCTTCGTTCCCGAAAGAACCTATTACGTCTGTTTAGCGTACGGCGTTAAATCCACTGCATAAAACCATTTGTTTATAGGTGCCACGACGGCGCGTAGGAGAGTCTTGTCGCGGCAGCATAGAAAGGAAGCATGTTATGTACGAGATCGACCTTAACCTCCCTAAGCAGATCGTCGCTGACGTCCTGTCCAACCACGAGATCCACAGCGTCGCCTTCGTCGGCTGCGGTGCCTCCATGTCCGACCTGTACCCCGCCAAGTACTTCCTGGCCAACAACACGGACAAGCTGAACGTTCAGATCTTCACCGCTAACGAGTTCAACTACGACACGCCTTCCTGGGTCAACGAGCACACCTTCGTGATCACCTGCTCCCTCGGTGGTTCCACGCCCGAGACCGTCGAGGCCAACAAGACCGCCAAGAAGCACAACTGCCCGGTCGTCTCCCTCACCAACAAGGCTGGCTCCGCTCTGACCGTCGACGCCGACCACGTCATCGTCCACGGCTTCCACGCCAACTATGCCGCCAAGGCCGAGAAGCCTGGCTATGCCATCGCTCTTGCTCTCGAGATCCTTCAGCAGACCGAGGGCTATGATCACTACGAGGATATGATCACCGGCCTCACCAACATCTTCGACCTGTGCGAGAACGCCGCTCAGCACTGCAAGAAGCTCGCCAAGAAGTTCGCCGAGGACTTCAAGGACGACAAGATGATCTACTTCATGGCTTCCGGTGCCTCCGAGAAGATGGCTTATTCTCACGCCGCCTTCCTGTTCACCGAGATGCAGTGGATCGACGCCGCCGCCTACAACACCGGCGAGTACTTCCACGGCCCGTTCGAGGTTTCCACCGAGGGTAAGCCCTACGTCTTCTTCATGTCCGATGGTGCCACCCGTCCGATGGACGCCCGCGCCCTCACCTTCCTTGAGCGCATGGGCGCCAAGGTCGCTCTGATCGACTCCAAGGACTACGGTCTGGCCGACGCTGTGCCGGCAAGCGTCATCACCTACTTCAACCCGCTGCTGCACCTCGCCGTTATGCGCGAGTACGGCAACCAGATCGCCGAGGCCCGTCAGCACCCGCTGACCATGCGTCGCTACATGTGGAAGCTCACTTACTAGGTGAAGGCTGCAGGTTCTGTCTGCGATTTGTATTTTGACTCGGCGGGGCGGCTCCTTATGGGGCCGCCCTTTATTACAGGGAGGTTCCTATGATTAGGGCAGTGCTGTTTGACATGGACGGTGTGCTGGTAGATACAGAGTGGTATTACAGCAGGCGTCGTGAGGCATATTTAGCTGAGTGCGGGATAACATATGATGTTTTTCCCGATTTGACTGGTATTAGCACTGCCGAAACTTGGGAGGTGCTCATCCCTAACGATTTAGGGCTACGTGAACGTCTATGTGAGGCATATGGCCCCTATTGCGATGCTCACCCCATTCCGTATTCCGAGCTTCTCAATGATGGGGTGAGGGACACGTTTCGAAAGTTGCACGAACGCGGAATAAAGACTGCTATTGCGAGTTCATCATATCGAGACATGATTGAGGAGGTCATTAGCGTTGCGGGAATCAGGGGTATTGTAGACTATGTGATAAGTGGGTTTGAGTGCAATGCTTTTAAGCCTGATCCTGAAATCTACGCGAGAGCGATGAACTATTTGAGGGTTGAGCCTTCCGAATGCTTGGTCGTCGAAGATTCTCCTACTGGTATTGAGTCGGGCGTGCGTTCTGGCGCACGCGTCTTGGCATTGAGGCCCCGCGACGGGGTTATGCTCGATCAATCTCGGGCAGATAAAGTGATTGACACTTTGGGCGCAATCATGGACGAGCTGTAGTCAAGGTCTGGACGGCGATTGGCTTTTTACCGTTTACCGAGGTGTATGCCATTGCCGGTTGAGGCGGGTTCAACTGATGCGCAAGCGATTATACTTAAGACGTTATATACATCACATAATTGGATGGAATCATGGCAAATAGCAAGTCGTCACCTCTGTACCAGCAGATTTTCGAAGAGATTAAAGGGGCGATCGAGGCGGGGGATTACGTTCCGAAGGAGCGGATTCCCTCCGAGCCGGAGCTTTCCGAGCGTTATGGAGTGAGCCGCATCACCATTCGCCGTGCTGTTGAGGAGTTGTGTGCCGAGGGATATTTGGTCAAGCAGCAGGGTCGCGGCACCTTCGTGAGCACGCCTCACATTAATCGCCGTCTTCTGCAATATACGGCGGCGCGGAGTTTTACAGATGTGTGTCGCGACAGCAACATGAAGCCTGGTGCCCATGTTCTCAATCGTCTCATCGTCCCCGTGCGCTCGGAGGAAGCGAAGTTCTTTGGCCTCGACGAGTCGGCGCTACTCCTGTATGTCCAGCGAATTCGTACTGCCGACGAGCAGCCGATTTTCGAAGAAAATGTTTTCGTGCCGTACGAAGGTTGTCAAGAGCTTCTCAACGTCGATTTGGAGGACGTATCCCTGTTCGACATAATTGCGGAAGTTACCGGACACCGGCCGACTAAAACACCAAGACGCACGGTCGAGGCGGTTCGCGCCACGCAGGAGCAGGCGTCGAGGCTGGCGATCTCGGTGGGCTACCCGCTGCTCTTCCTGAATGTCTGCTTCGCCGACGACGAGGACAACCCCGTGTGCATCGGCCGCCAGTACTACGTGGGCAGCAGGTACCGCTTCGTGTTGTAGGCAAAAGCGCTCGATATAACGGAGCTTCGGCATGGCGGTGGGTCGATATGACGGCGCGCCGCCATATGGGATGTGCGGGGATTACCTGCCGTCGTCCTGCTGCAGGCCGGCGGGTTCGTGCCTGCGGGCCTGCTTGGAGAGCAGGCGGGCGGGTTTGTCGGGGTCGGGCACCGCGGTGGGCAACGGCTCATCCACATGGCCACCCCACCATCCGCCCACGAAGTCGAGCGTATGGAACACGTTGATCACGGCGCCGGGGTCGATGTCGCACACGAGCTTGATGATGTCCTGGCTCTCGTATGTGGACACAACGGTGTGCAGCAGGTACATCTTCTCGCGGCTGTAGCCGCCGATGACCTCGGCGCAGCTGATGCCGTGCTGGAAGTGGTTGACGTAGGCGGTCATGACCTCGTCGGCCAGGCGGGTGGTGATCTGCAGGGTCACGCGGTCGTAACGGTGGTAGAAGCTGTCGATCGTCTTGGTGGATATGAACTGGAACACGATTGAGTACGCGGCGTTGTCCCATCCGAACATCCAACCGAAGATCACGAGGATGAGGCAGTTGAAGGCGAAGATCACTCCCCAGATGGTCTTGCCCGTGTGGTTCGAGACCCACAGCGCGATGAAGTCGGTTCCTCCGGTGGAGGCGCCCGCCTTGAGGGCGATGGCGATGGAGAGCCCCGAGACCACGCCGCCGAAGATGATGAGCATGATCTTGTCGCCCAGGAAAGGCGCGAAGTCGAAGATGTTGAGGAACAGCGAGGAGAGGGCGACTTGGGCCATCGAGAAGATGACGAAGCGCCTGCTGATGCCGCTCCAGCACATGAGTGCCACGGGGATGTTCAACGCGAGCATACCGAGCGAGGTGTCGATATGGACGCCGCCGAGCGAGGTGATGCGGTCGAGGAGGACCGCGACGCCGGTGAAGCCGCTGGGCAGGAGGTCGGCGGGCTGAACGAAGGCCTGGATGAGGAAGGTTTGGATCAGGGCGGACACCGTGACGGCCGCCGCGGTGATGATGCGGCGGACGATGGTGAGGCGCGCGAGCTCGAGCGCGCGGTCGGTGAGCTGGTCGACGGCGTTCGCCACGGGCGCTCCTTTTGCAGGTAGGTGTTGGTACAGGGTGTGTCGAGCGATTGTATCACGGGCGGGCCGCGTCTATCGCCAGCGGCCTTGCAGCACGCGACGCGCCGGTTGCTATAATGGAGATCGAGTACGCGAGGTGTGCCCATCGCCCTCATCCAATGGGAAGGGGGTGGTCGTCGTGTCCGAGGTTATTTTGCTTCTGGCCCTCGTCACCGTCCTGGTGATCGTGGCCAAGTCTTAATTTCTGCTCTCGCACAAAAGACGACTCCGGGCCGCCCTGCAAGCGACCCGGAGTCTAGGTGCGAGACATATGTTCCGTTCCACCCGATTCACTTGCTTAAAAGAGGGTGAGCCTCGCGTGCTTGAGTAAAGCATAGCACAATTGAATCGCCTCAAGACAGACCTCCTCCGCTCATGCAATAACGGGCCCAGGGAGCGAATGGGGCGTGTCCTTGAACTTGCTAGACCTATACAGCCTGAACGCGAGTGCAAGCGCTGGCGTGAATTCTTCGTGTTGAAAGAGGGGTGTTCGCGGGTGTTGGACATGATGTAATGCGCTTGTGAGCTCGCCTATCGGTTGAGGTGTCAGAGAAGAGCCGACCGCTTGTCCAAAGGCGCCGGATAAGCGTCGGATGTCTGCCAGACCCATGCGATACGCTCGTGCATAAGATCAGCCAACACTCTACCCGAGATGCCCACACTCACGAGCGTAAATCTCTGGTTGTAAAAACTATATAAATCACCTATAGTTATTAACAGGAGAAACATATGCCGCTTTCGTATCAGGAGCTTATTAACGAGATTTTTGCCCA
>NZ_DAWDUX010000053.1:5979-12600 GCF_052346665.1 Collinsella sp. | reverse complement strand
TGGCGTCTCGATCCCGAGGAATCCCGTCGTGGCCAACATATTCTTCCGACTCGATTACATCGAGCAGTTTGGGACAGGCATCGCGCGCATCAACGAGGCGTATGAAGAACTGGCGGTTAAGCCCGCCTTCGACATCCGCGAGAACTCCATCGCGGTGACCTTGCCCTTCGAGGCAGCGCTACCTGAGGGGGTGACCCTTGATGAGCGCAAGCTCATGGACGAAATGAGCCGGAGTATCCTGATGACCCGCGCGGAGATCGGTCTCCGGAGCGGCTTCAGCAAAGACAAGACCACACGCATTCTGAACGCCCTCGCGTCGCGCGGCCTCGTTACGAGGGAGGGCGCTGGCAGGGGGACGCGGTACCGCAGGGTGTAGCGTATTCCCGTGCGCCCGTGCGCCGCAAGCATTTCATGCCCAGCGTCGCCCCTAGTCGAACAAGCTCGGCATGTCGTCTTCCTTCATGAGAGCTCCGGCACAAGGAAGGCTCTGAGCGGTGAACTTCTCCGCGGAGACGCCGGCGCCCAGCACCTCCTCGACCGTGCTCACGGTAGTGATGGCGCGACCCTTCTTGGCGGTGAACGCCTGGACGCCCTGCGTGCTGGTGGTCGTCTTGGTCTTGAGTAGCGAAGTGTTGAAGTTCATCAGACGGTAGTCGCTCGAGACCAGAGCGATGTCGCGATCCTCCTTGAGCACCTGGGCGTACAGCAGCTTGGACCCGCCGTAGATGGCGTTCTTGAGGCGCTTGCGGTTGGTCTTGGTGACGTACCCGGCCAGCGACACGCGCACCGCGCGCCCGTTCTCAAAGACGAACAGCACGTCGGCCTTGTAGTCCTCGGGGTCGATGACCCAGATCACGCTCTCGTCGGGGTCCATCTCGAGGTCCGTGGCCAGATACGACCCCAGCTGCGCGGACTTGGTGTCCTCGAACGCCGCGACCTTGCACTTATACACCTGGCTCTTGTTGGTGAAGACCAGCAGCTCGTGCGTGTTGGCGGACGGGAACTCGATGAAGGGCTCGTCGCCGTCCTTGTACTTGAGCTCCGCGGCCTTCCGTAGAACGCGGTCCGTCATCTTCTTGAGGTAACCCTCGCGCGAGAGCATGATGGTGACCGGGTACTCCTCGACCTCGGGCTCCAGGCTCACCTCGATGACGTCGGACGGCTCGATGCGGCCCGTGCGGCGCGGCATGACGTACTTCTTGTTGACCGCGGCCAGTTCGTCGCGAATGACCTTCTTGATATTCTCCTCGCTCGAGAGAATCTCCTCGAGCGCGGCGATCTCACCCTCGAGTTTCGCGATGTCCTTGGTGCGGTTGAGGATGTACTCCTCGTTGATGTTGCGCAGCTTGAGCTCGGCGACGAACTCCGCCTGGGTCTCGTCGATGTCGAAGCCGCTCATCAGGTTGGGGACGACCTCGGCCTCGAGTTTGGTACCGCGGATGATGGCGATGGCCTTGTCGATATCGAGCAGGATGGCCTCGAGGCCGTGCAGCAGGTGCAGGCGCTCGGACTTCTTGCCCAAATCGAAGCTCACGCGGCGGCGCGTGGACTGGATGCGCCACGCAACCCACTCATGCAGGATCTGGCGTACGCCCATAACGCGGGGGTAGCCGTCCACCAGGACGTTGAAGTTGCAGGAGAACGAGTCCTGCAGCGTGGTGGTGCGGTAGAGCTTGGCCATGAGCTTCTCGGGGTCCACGCCGCGCTTGAGGTCGATGGCGATGCGCAGGCCGGAGAGGTCGGTCTCGTCGCGGATGTCGGCAATCTCACGCACCTTGCCCTCCTTGGAGAGCTTGACGATACGGTCGATGATCACGTCGGTTTTGGTGGTGTAGGGGATCTCGTAGACCTCGATGATGCGCTCTTCGGGGACCCAGCGCCAGCGCGAGCGGATCTGGAAGCTGCCCAGGCCCGTCTCGATGATGCGCTCCATCTCCTCGCGGCGGTAGATGATCTCGCCGCCGGTGGAGAAATCGGGCATGGGCATGTACTCGAGCAGGTCGCAGCTGGGGTCCTCGAGGAAGTGCATGGTGGCGGTGCACACCTCGTTGAGGTTGAAGCCGCAGATGTCGGATGCCATGGCCACGCCGATGCCCTTGTTGGCCGAGACAAGGATGTTGGGGAACGTGGTGGGCAGCAGGCGCGGCTCCTTCATGGCGCCGTCGTAGCTGTCGACGAAGTCGACCGGGTCCTTGTCGATGTCCTTGAAGATCTCGGCGCAGATGGGGGAGAGCTTGGCCTCGGTGTAACGCGAGGCGGCGTAGGTCAAGTCGCCCGAGTAGTACTTGCCGAAGTTGCCCTTGGACTCCACGAACGGCGCGAGCAGCGCCTCGTTGCCCGTGGCGAGGCGCACCATCGTCTCGTAGATGGCGGCGTCGCCGTGCGGGTTGAGCTTCATGGTCTGGCCCACGATGTTGGCGCTCTTCTGGCGCTCGCCCTTGAGCAAGCCCATCTTGTACATGGTGTACAGCAGCTTGCGGTGCGAGGGCTTGAAGCCGTCGATCTCGGGGAACGCGCGCGAGACGTTGGTGCTCATGGCATACGGCATGTAGTTGGTCTCGAGCGTCTCCGTGATGGGCTGCGCCGTGACCTCCGAGTGCAGGCCGATGACGTTATCGGTGTTGACCTGCTTCTTCTTGCTTGGGGTGCTGGTTTTCTTCTTTGCCACGATGTCCTCTTGATGCTTTCTTTGGGGCCGCTCTTACTGCAGGTCCAGCTGGTCGAGATACTCCTTGCCGTGCTCGGCGATATGGCGCTTGCGGCCGGCCTCGTCGTTGCCCAGCAGCAGGTTGAACATGGATTCCATCTTGGCCACGTCCTCGGGTTCCACCTTGATCAGGCGGCGCGTCTCGGGGTTCATGGTGGTGAGCCACATCATGTCAGGATCGTTCTCACCAAGACCCTTGGAGCGGTTGATGGAGCATTTCTGGTCGCCGATCTCGGCCAGGATGGCGTTCTTCTCGAGCTCGGTGTAGGCGAAGTAGGTCTTTTCCTTGCAGTTGATCTCGTAGAGCGGCGACTCGGCGATGTAGACGTAGCCCTCGTCGATGAGCGTGGGCACCAGGCGGTAGAGCATCGTCAGGATGAGCGTGCGGATGTGGTAGCCGTCCACGTCGGCGTCCGTACAGATGATGACCTTGCTCCAGTTGAGGTTGTCCAGGTCAAAGGCGCCCAGGTTCTTGATACGCTTGTCCCTGATCTCTACGCCGCAGCCCAGCACGCGCATGAGGTCCATGATGACGTCGGACTTGAAGATGCGGGGGTAGTCCTCCTTCAGGCAGTTGAGGATCTTGCCGCGGACGGGCATAACGCCCTGGAACTCGGCATCGCGCGAGGTGCGGATGGCGCCCGCCGCCGAGTCGCCCTCCACGATGTAGACCTCGCGGCGGGTCTTGTCCTTGGAGCGGCAATCGATGAACTTCTGCACGCGGTTGGCCATGTCGGTCTTCTGCTGCAGGTTGGTCTTGATGCTCTGACGGGTCTTCTCGGCGTTCTCGCGCGAGCGCTTGTTGATGAGCACCTGCTCCATGATCTTGTTGGCGGCGTCTTTGTTCTCGATCAGGTAGGTCGCCAGGCGCTCCTTGAAGAACGCCGTCATGGCCTGCTGGATGAAGCGGTTGTTGATTGCCTTCTTGGTCTGGTTCTCGTACGAGGTCTGGGTGGAGAAGCAGTTGGTCACCAGCACCAGGCAGTCCTGGACGTCCTGCCACTTGATGGAGCTCTCGTTTTTGTTGTACTTGCCCTGTTGCTTGATGTAGGCGTCGATCGCGCTGGTGAGCGCGCTGCGGGCCGCCTTCTCGGGCGAGCCGCCGTTCTCGAGCCACGAGGAGTTGTGGTAGTACTCCTGCATCTGGAAGGTGCGGGAGAAGCACAGGCACGCCGTGATCTTGACGTTGTAATCGGGCAGGTCCTCGCGGTCGCGGCCGCGGCGGTCCGCCTCGATGAAGAAGGGCTCGGTGAGGTAGTCGGCGCCGACCTTCTCGAGCACGTAGTCCTCAATGCCCTTGGGGTAGCAGAAGTCCTCTTCGATGAACTCGCCGTCGTCGCCCTCGATGCGCAGGCGGAAGGTCACGTTGGCGTTGACCACGGCCTGGCGGCGCATAGTCTCGCGATACCAATCGTGGGGAATGCTGATCGAGGTGAAGACCTCCAGGTCCGGGCGCCACTTGATGGTGGTGCCGGTGCGGTCGCCATCGGCGGGCTCGATCTCGAGCGCCTTCTTCTTGGCGCCCACGACCTTGCCCTTCTTGAAGTGGAGGGAGTACTTGTTGCCGTCGCGCCAGACCGTGACGTCCATGTACTCGGAGGCGTACTGGGTCGCGCAGGAGCCCAGGCCGTTGGTGCCCAGCGAGAAGTCGTAGTCGCCGCCCTCGTTGTTGTTGTACTTGCCGCCGGCGTAGAGCTCGCAGAAGACGAGCTCCCAGTTAAAGCGCTTCTCGGAGGGGTTCCAATCGAGCGGGCAGCCGCGGCCGTTGTCCTCGACCTGGATGGAGCCGTCGCGGAAGGCGGTGAGGGTGATGAGCTTGCCGTAGCCCTGGCGCGCCTCGTCGACGGCGTTGGACAGGATCTCAAAGGCGGCGTGCGCGCAGCCGTCGAGCCCGTCCGAGCCGAAGATGACGGCGGGGCGCAGGCGGACGCGCTCCTCGTCCTTGAGCTGACGGATACTGTCGTTGCCATAGTTTGCGGTGTTCTTTGCCATGCTCGCTCTCTCGGTGGTTCCCTTGTGCGTCTTTGCAGCCATGTAAATGAATACCGTAACATAGCGCGGGTCGTATGCGGTACCGTCCAAGCTAAATCCATCGAACAGGGGTTCGTATGGCGAAGGAATGTCGCAACGGCCCCTGGGGCGGGGCTGTCGGCGCGGTGAGCGAGCTGAGATTCGCCTCTGGATACCCTGTTTACCGCATGAGCCAGTGCCTGGTTGACCCGAGTTGACTCCCCGAAGCTATGAAGTTGAGGTTTTTCGTATTAGTTTTCGAATTTGCCGAGTATACAGCCTCACTTCAATTCCGTTATCTGGGGTTTTGTGTGCGTGGGTTTGCTCTCTACTCGGCAAAACCGGAATCGAGTACGAAAAACCTCAACTTCTTTTCCAAGGGGCGATGCACGTGCTCTTTGCGAGCGTGAAATCGTGGTATGAGTCCGCGTTGCTAGTTCACTGTGTTCCAGATATCCTCGTCAAACATGTTGGAAATGGCGGAGATGGCGAAAATGGTCTGAATGCCGCCAAGCGAGTTCTTGGAAGACTGGGAGAGCACGTCGCGTGGCGCGGTTTTGTTCCAGGTGACGGCACGCGTGTAGGTTATGCCTTCGGGCTCTGGCACGGGTGAGCAGGGGCCGGAGATGACGCCGATATGGTAGAGGCGTTCGGCGGGGTCGTACATGACGACGGTCGACCCCTGCTCCATGGAATGGGCAAAACGGAATACCTGTCCAACGCTGGTCGCGACCTTCTGCTTGCTCTCGGCGGGGTGCGCCGCAGCGTATGCGGCCCCGATTTGGTCGCGGTCCATGTTGGCGATGTCCAGGCCGTTGAAGTCCCAACCAATGCCGATGATGTTGTTCTCGACCCAATCGGTTGCGAACGTTCCTCCGCGCCCCGCGCGAATCATCCAAGCGTTTATGGTGGCGTCCTTTCAGCTGCTGTCTCTACGCCTGCATTATCTCATTGGAGTGAGGCTCGGGACGCATTTCGATAACGTTTAGATTGGGCAGAACGAGGTGAAAGCCGTAACCTTATGACGTGCGTTACACCGAGCCCAGCGCCTCTCCAATCGCCTATCATTGCTGGTAGACAAGCGATAAGGAGACCCTCATGAAAGCCCTGGTACACGACGGCAGCGGACGCATTGCGCTCGAGGATCGCTCCGAGCCGCAACTGCAGGCGCCTACCGACGCCGTCATCCGCGTGACATGCTCGACCATCTGCACGAGCGACCTGCACATCATCCATGGAGCCGTCCCGCGCGCCACGCCCACCACGGTGCTCGGTCACGAGTTCGTGGGCGTGATTGAGCAGGTGGGGGAGGGCGTGCGCAACCTCAAGCCGGGTGACCGCGTGGCCGTGAGCTGCGAGACCTTCTGCGGCGAGTGCTTCTACTGCGAGCGCGGCTGGGTGAACAACTGCGTGGAGGGCGGCTGGGAGCTCGGTTGCTGCGAGGACGGTTGCCAGGCCGAGCTCGTGCGCGTGCCACATGCGGACCGCACCTGCGCCGTCATCCCCGCGGATGTGACCGACGAGGATGCCCTCTTCCTGGGCGACATCGTGGCGACGGGCCATTGGGGCGCAAAGATCGCCGAGATCGAGCCCGGCTTCACGGTCGCCGTGATCGGCGCCGGCCCGGTCGGCCTCACCACCATGATGTGCGCCCGCCTGTTCGACCCCGCCCGCATCGTCGCGATCGACATCGACCCCGCCCGCCTCGCCCTCGCCCGTGAGCGCGGCCTTGCGGACGCCGTGATCGACGCGAGCACCATGGACCTTGCCGCCGTGGAGGCCGCTGTGCGCGAGCTCTCCCACAGCCGCGGCGCCGACAGCGTGATCGAGGCCGCCGGCGGCTCCAACACCTTCGAGATGGCCTGGCGCATCGCCCGCCCGCACGGCGTGGTGGTGCTCTCCGC
>NZ_DAWDUX010000053.1:0-5969 GCF_052346665.1 Collinsella sp. | reverse complement strand
TACGAGGGCGCCCAGACCCTGCCGCTGCACGAGATGTACGGCAAGAACCTCGTCTTCAAGACCGGCGGCGTCGACGCCTGCAACTTGCGCGAGACCATGCGCCTGGTGCAGGAGGGCCGCATCGACACGGGCTGCCTCATTTCCGGCCGCTACCCGCTCAACGACACCGTGGAGGCGTACCGCGCGTTCGAGGCGCACGAGGACGGCTGCCTCAAGCTGGTCATCACGCCCTGGGAGGATCGATAGATGCTGTACTCACTCGCCCCCATGGAGGGGATCACGGGGCACACATTCCGCCGCGTGCACGCTGAGTGCTTCGGCGCGCTCGACCGCTACTACACGCCCTTTCTCCCACCGCCGCGCGTGGGGTCCCCCTTCGGCGGCAAGAACCTCAAGGAGATCGACCCGGTCAACAACCAGGGCCTGAACGTCGTCCCGCAGCTGCTCACCAAGAACGCCGACGAGTTTGTGTGGGCCGCACGCGAGCTGGCCGAGCTGGGGTATGGCGAGGTTAACCTCAACCTCGGTTGCCCGTCCGGCACGGTCGTCTCCAAGGGCAAGGGCTCCGGCTTCCTGCGCGACCCGGACGCGCTCGAGGCGTTCCTGCGCGACGTGTGCGAGCGCTCGGCCCTGCCCGTCTCGGTCAAGACGCGCCTTGGACTCGAGGACGACTCCGAGTACGGGCGCATCCTCGAGCTGTATTGCACCCTGCCGCTCGCGGAACTCATCGTGCATCCGCGTGTGCAGAAGGACCGCTACCAGGGCAAACCTCGCTGGGAGCCGTATGGCAAAACGCTCGAGCGCGCGCCCTTCCCGGTGGCCTACAACGGCGACATCTTTGGCACGGGGGACATGGATGCGCTCGCGGAAGCGCACCCGCGGACCCGTCATGTGATGCTCGGACGCGGGTTGCTCGCCAATCCGGCCCTCGCGCGCATGCTCGCCGGCGGCCTGGCTGCGAGCGCGGACGAACTCAGACAGTTCCACGACAAGCTGTTCCATGCATACGTCGACGAGATCGGCGGCAACGCGGTCTTCCGCATGAAGGAGTGGTGGTTCTACGCCAAGTGCGCCTTTGCCGACCCCATGGCGGTGCATCGCACGGTGCGGAAGGTCCGGAAGATCAATGAGTATGAGGTTGCGGTTGAAAAGGTGTTCAATACCCAGTCTCTTGCCGCTGTTGCCCGGTTCTCGGGGTAGATGCCCACGGCGGTGGCTTCAAACGGGTTGATTCGTTGCAGCGAGGGCGTCGGAGGTGGTAAACGTGCACCATCAAATAGCAAGTCGGACAAAATAATGAACATCCGTTTATTAAAAAGGTCCGCGCGATGTGGCGTCGAAGGGAAGACCATGCGCATGGATGAGGCGCAACAAAGGGAATACTACGGGCTCCTTCGCGAGCTCATGACGTACGCCAACGAACGCTTGGGCGTTGTGCCGGTTTTCGATGTATTCAGTCCGGCTTGGCCCATTGAACCTGAACTTGAGGAAAAATGCCTGCTCGTGTTGCAGGAGCTGTGGCACACGCCCGACGTAATTGATGACTTTGCGCAAGAGGAAGTCTATCGCTTGTCGGCTTCTGAGCTGAATCTGGTCCGGAGCTGGAAAGATGCCCTGTTTGGCATATACATCGTGCTCGAAGTGCAAGACGGTACTGCCTTGCTCGTGGGCGATGGCATCTTGTTCAGGGTGAGTGGCTTTGGGGAGACCCTGGAGCTCGGATTTCCGGTGCTTCCCGTTTGCGTTGAGGGCGCTTTGCTTCCTTTCGGCGATGTCATCGTGATGCAAGAGCCCATGCGCGTGCATGGGCTGCCCCCTCTGTCAAAAGAGGAAGCGAATGCGTACGCTGCGTCTGTGGAATGCCCTCCCATCTCGGATGCGCGGACGTTCAGACTCACCGCGCGCGCCGAGAAGACGCGCGCCCTCCAAAACAAGATCGATTACTTGCTTAATGATGCCGAGCACGAGGACGAGCCCAGCGAGGGCTTCCATCGCGGCGTGCTCTATGGCCTTCCCGAAGAAAAGCGCGCTGAGCTCGTTGAGCAAGAGGCCGTAGCGCTGCTTGAGTCGCTTGAGGGAGAGGGGGTGGCTGATTGCCAAGTAAAACCCCAGGGGCAGGGGGAATCCACGCCTACGCAGGACTGTGGTGAGCTCGAAGCTATCGGATTCCCGTTGGATCAGGCCGTTCGAGTGATTGAATCGTGTACGTACTTGTACGGTGTGATCGAATTGGCAGAGGCGTACCGCCTGTATGCGGAAATGACGCTCACGCCCATCTCGATCGAAGAATTCAGGGGTGTCGCATCAGGCAGGTATTGGAGTCTGTGCCGCACGGGGCTAGTCTTCCGCCATGGTACCGAGTACGTAGCCAATCGCGTGCTGAGCGTTCCCTGCCTCGTGCACGATGCGGTCAAGGAGTGCGGGGACGGGGCGCTTCTCGGTCTTCTCGCCGCTATGGAAGAGGGCGGTGCGACGGTCGATGAGCTCTTTTATGCGTTGCGCGAGCAGCTCGCCGCACGTCCCGCCAACGACACGACGGCGGCTCGCATCCAGGCTGCCTATGATCGTTTTGAGAGCCAAACCAACGAGTATATCGACCAGCTTATCCAAGAGCACCGTGCCACCCCGCGTTGTCCGCTCAGCTCCGATCTGGTCAAAGACGGATGGCTCGATTTTGCCTGTTCGCTGCCGGAGGCCATAGCACTTAGGAATTTCCTCGATGGCATCGTGCCGGATGGGGAGAACGAATATTTCTTCGCCGATCGCATGGTTGAGGACCTGATGACCTCCGTGGTTGCCACGGGCTCGCTCGGATCTGCCATGCGCGCGTTGAAGCTCTATGGATATCCGCACGAAGCGCCTTCCACGGTGAAGCTCATTCGCCTCGTCATCAATTTCTACCAGGCGCTGCCCTCGTGGGATGATAACGGCTGGTCAAGACGAGAGCACATGGAGCGCCTGACGGGTCGCAAGGTGTTTTACGCGCCGGACGGAAGCGAGATCCGCGTGAGCGACGCAGACCCGTGCCCATGTGGCTCGGGCAAGGCGTATGGGGAGTGTTGCGGAAAGCGGCGCCGACGCATCGTTGGGGCCTCGTGGCAAAGGAACTGAACGAACGTGTAGAGCGTTCATTGCGGATGGGGATGCGGACATTTTCTTAGACAATCCTACACCGCGTAGCCCAGCGCAAGGCGGTCTCGTCGGGCGTCCTCCAGCCAAGTGCCCGCGAGAGGTGGTGGTAGTAGGTGCTCCTGGGGATGTCAAGGAAGCGGGTAATCGTCGACGTCGGAAGACCGGTGGCCCCCTCAATCTCCCGGCGAGCCCGCACCTGCTCCGCATCGGGGTCGAAGGGGGTGCGAGCCTCCCTCTTTTAGGTCGTCCGACACCGCCCTGAGCAGCAGCTTCTCTATCTGGTCGGGAGTCATCTCGGCGAGCGGGCCCGTCTCGGGCGGCTCGTACGGCCCCTTGATCTCGATCTTCCCCACTCGGGCTCCCCTCGGGTCGTGCGGGCGTCGCCGCCCCCGATTCTACCCGAGTCCCAGGGCCTGCCGGTGTAGCTGTGCGGCAGCATCCCCGCGTCCCAGCTTCTGGCGGCCCCTCCCCCGACGCCGACGAACGCCGCGGCCTCGGCGACGGACATGCCATCCTCTCGCGCGAGCAGGAACAGCCCGACCTCCTCTTTGGTGTGCATGCGAACCTCCAGACCAGACACCGTCAAGGTGTCCAACTTTTCGTCCACAGTCCCTTTTGACCACAACCGCCAAAACGAAAAGAAAAAGGTGGAAGACGGCGTGCGTCTTCCACCTTTGCATCCCTGCGAGTGTGCAGACAGACTAGCGGCGCTTCTTTCTTAGGGCCGTTGCGGCGCCAATGAGCGCGGAGGCGCTCAGGGCGACGGGCGTGGCGATAGCGGCGATGTCACCAGTCTGGGGGAGCGGGCCGTTCGTGCCTGCGGGCTTCTTGTTCGGCTTGTTGCCGGTCTCGGGCTTGGGGTCGGGCTGCGGCTGCGGCTCGGGTTCCGGCTGCGGGTCGGGCTGCGGCTGCGGCTCGGGTTCCGGCTGCGGGTCGGGCTGCGGATGCGGGTCGGGTTCCGGCTCAGGCTCGGGGGAAGGCGCGGGGATCTTCTCGAAGACGGCCTCGACAACGGCATCGCCGCTCTCGGTGTCGACTTCGGTGACCTCGACGGACGTCGTGGAGGTGGGGCCTGCAACATCGACCGGCGTCCCGTTCTTGGTGACGGATGCGATGCGGTAGCCCTCGTCGGGGGTCACGGTGAAGGTCGTCTTGCCGTCCTTGAGGGCGACAAATCCCTCGGGCGTCACGGTGCCGCCCACGCCGGCGCGGCCCACGGCGCCAAAGCTGGTGAGGCTGTCCGCGGCGAGGGTGATGTCAAGCTTGTCCAGGCGTGGGGACTTTTCCTTGGGCCCCTTGAACACGAGCTGGGAGGTGCCGGGTTTGTTCACCGTGAAGGTAAAGTCGACGGTCTGATATGCATCCGCATTGGTGTGCCCGGCCGCATGCTCACCCTTCGCGATGATGGGGTCATCGGCGTTGGCGTCGGTCCACACGACCTTGTTGTTGCTGGAGCCGCTCATGTAGCGCAGCTTGACGTTGTAGGTGCCTGCGCGCTCGACGGTGAACGGAATGGCGATCGTGTCGTTCTCGCCCACGGAGTCGACGAGCTTGCCCAGGCTCGCGCCGTCGCGATCCTTGATCGCCATGGGCCAGTTGTTGTCACCCGTGGTGTCGTTATGCAGCACGCCGAGCTCGAACTCGATGGTCGAGGTGGTGCCAACGATGCTCGGGAACGCGAATGGCTCATCCTCGGAGTAGGCCTTGCGGATCTCGAGACCCGACTGTGCAGCCTGGAGGACCTTCATGGCCTCGAAGATGGCATCGGCGGAAGGATTGTCCTTGGCTACCACGGCGTGTGCGGTGACAAGCGCCTTGTCGAGGACTCGGACGCTCTCGGCCGTGTACTGTCCGGCGTTGGCCGCCGCCTCGGCGTTCTGGATGGCCTCCTTGAGCTTCTCAAGGGTGTAGTTGGACTCGCGGTCGATGATGGTCACCGTCACGTCGTCGTTGGAGCCGATCACGAGGCCCTCGGGGGAGACCGGAGCCATGGTCACGTAGAACTGGCCGTTGCCGATGGTGCTGGAGCTCACGACGCGCTTGGTGCGGACCTGGACGGTCTTGTGTGTCTCGCCCTCGTTGAAGACTACGTGTTTGGAATCGGTGTCGAAGTCGCCCTGAACGGCGGAGCCGGGCTCAAAGTTCACGACCACCTCGGCGCTGCCGGTGGAGCCGCCGCTGCGCGTGACGCCGAGCTCGTAAACGGAATTCTCGTCCATGGTGATCTCGGTCACGTCGAAGTCGATCATGCCCGCGCCGTTGTTGTTCAGGTAGGCGGCGGCGTCGATGCCAACGGCTCCCTTGTCACCGCCCACGACCTCGATTTTGACGGTGTGGGTGCCCGCCTCGAGGGTGTCGGAGGTGAAGAGCGGGACGCTCGTGGCGCGCTTGCTGGCACGGGTGTTGATCTCGATCGGCTCTTTGCCGTCGATCGTGATCTTGGCGTGGCCATGGTTGGGGTCGACCGTGCCCATGAGCATGAACTTGGTGCCATCGAACTGGAAGGTCGCGGTTGCGCCGGCCTGGCCGGTCCACATGCTGGTGCCGTCGATGAAGCTGGCGTTTTTCTCCTGGTTCCACCCGCTGCTGGTCTGCATCTTGGCGTTGTCGAGGATTTCCATGCCCTCGGGGACGGGCATGGGCTTCTCGAAGGCTTTGGTGGTCTTGAAGACGCCGACCTCGGAGATCTGGGCGACCTTGCCGTCAAGGGTGCTGAGGTCGATCTTGATGGCGCTGGCGGTCACGTTCGAGCCGCGCACGAGGCGCTTGGCGCCCACGGTGCCGCCCTTGCCGTACTCCACCCACTGGCCGCCGGCGTCGCGGTACGAGACGGCGAA
>NZ_DAWDUX010000052.1:3366-12954 GCF_052346665.1 Collinsella sp. | reverse complement strand
TCACGGTCCCCCAAGTACCCGCAGGGACAGGGGTTGCTCGCAGCGATGAGTTGGAATCGCGCCGGAAACGTGTAGGCTCCATCGACACGGACGATTCGAACGGCGCCGTCTTCCATCGGTTGTCGTAGCATTTGGAGGGTATTCGATGAAAACTCGCCGAGTTCGTCCAGGTAGAGCACGCCACCATGCGCCAAGCTGATCTCACCGGGACGGACCGGACGCCCGCCGCCTATGAGTCCTGCCGAGGAAATACTGTGATGTGGGTTTCGGTACGGTCGCGAGCCCCTCAACAAGGACTCGGTGCGCTCGCCAACGACCGAATGGATACAGAGCGCCTCTTGAAGCTCAATCTCATCTATGGGAGGAAGGATGCCCGTCATACGCTTGGCGAGCATGGTCTTGCCGGATCCCGGGGCCCCGATCATCATCAGGCCCAGGCCTCCCGTTGCCGCAATCGCCAATCCCCGCTTCGCGATTTCCTGACCCACGACATCGCCGTAATCAAGCGCTGACCCATGAACAGCACGATGGGACGGATTGACGCAAAACGGCTTTTTACCTCGACCGATACCGACGCTCAGGCAACTGAGACGCTCCAGATAACTTGCTTGCACCTCGCCGATGGGCACATGCTCGGAGTTAAATCCCCCAACAAAGGAAACACCGAGATCACGTGCGAGCAACTGATAGGCCACCTCGCCCTTGACGGGGCAGACGGTCCCATCGAGGGCGAGCTCCCCAACGAAGAGGCAATCATCGAGACCCTCCAGGGGGATTTGGCCCGAGAGGGCAAGAATCGCCACGGCGATAGGCAAATCGAGCCCCGATCCGGTCTTACGGACATCCCCGGGCGCAAGGCTCACCGTAAGCGTGCACCGCGGAACCATGAAACCACTCGAACGCAACGCGCATCGGATTCGGCTGCGCGCGTCCATGACGGCGGCATCCGCCATGCCGACTATGGTCATACCCGGAATGGTTCCCGACGACGAGATCTCAACGGTAACCTCAAACGCCTCCACCCCTCGTATACAAGCCGCATGAACGGCAAATGTTTGAGGCGTTGCGCTCATTGGTCCGCCTCCCAGTCGAACACGCCATACAGGTGGCGGATCTCACATGCGCCCTTCGAGGCGAGCGTGACCGCGATAACGTCGAAACGGACCGACTGGCACGGGAAGTGTTCGGCGATGAATTGATAGGCGATGCGGCGATAGCGCTTGATCTTGGACGGTGTCACGGCTTCTTCGGGATATGAATCGACCGCAGTGCTGCGCCGTGTCTTGACCTCCACGAGGACGACTTCTTCGGAGTCGCAATCGTGGGCGATTATGTCAGCCTCACCTTCTGGGCAGCGGTAATTGCGTTCGACAATCTCGTATCCCCGGCCCTCGAGATAACACGCCGCGAGCTCCTCCCCCAGTGTTCCGATGAGCTTGTTCGACATCCCGCTTAGGTACTGACCATCGAAGACGCACTCCCCTTCGTCAATGGCACGCCTCAGGATCGCCTGCGCCCGCTCTCTATTCTTGTTCGCGCCCATATGCACTCCCTTCACATCCGGTGAGGGAAGTATCGGACCTGCTATCCCATAGCCGTCTCAAAAACGCCCCGCAAAAGCATACGCGGAATCTGGCAGCACCTGACACAGCCAGGCGACGTGAAGGAAGAGGCCTTACCTGTAAGGCGCAAGGATCATCGAGGAGCTAGAAAAGTCGTGCAGTCTCCAAAAAGTTTCCGCAAAAACTCACGCGATGTATGGGGCAAAGACCGTATTCCTTGATTGCTTGTATGTGCTCTGCAGAGGCATAGCCCTTTGATTGTGCAAAGTGATAATCAGGGTATTCGGCGTCATATTCGACCATCATCTCATCACGCGTGACCTTTGCGACAATCGAGGCCGCCGCAATACAAGCCACCGTGGCATCACCCTTTACGACATCGCGCTCATGTTTGACGGCACCGAGAGGATTGCCGTCCATGAGGACGCAATCGGGCTCTAACCCGGTATCGGCAACCGCGCCTGCCACCGCCTCACGCAGCGCACGGGCCATGCCGATCTCATCGATACGCGCGGGAGGGATATGGCAGATGCCGATCGCCCGCGCACATTCTGCTATCTGGACGGCAAGGATCTCACGCTTGGCAGGAGTGAGCTGCTTCGAATCGTTGATACCCCAGATGCGCGGCTCATCGGGCAGGCACACGGCACACACGGTCAGTGGTCCGGCGACCGAACCCCTGCCGACCTCATCGACGCCGACAACGACGCCGGGACCACCAAGCTCGCGCATGGTTGCGTACATGGCATCCACGCGGTCGCGCTCGGTGCGTTCCTTGTCCAATCGGCGCCGCGCGCGCTCGCATGCCTTCTGGACTTGGAGGCGGGGATCTTCGGCATACCTTTCGACAAGGGCCTCGATTTCCTCGAACGATGCGCTCGCAAGTTCTGCCGCAACTTGGGCGGCAGAGGCCGAACTCGTCATATTCGCCACGATATCCCCCTTATAAGAATCAATGCGCCGCGCGGCGCACGACCCTCTCTATGAAAGCGGGCCGCCCAAATGAGCGGCCCGCTTTCCGTACGGATCTGTAAACCCTAAAACCGTGCTTAGCGCTTCTCGGGAATGCGGGCAGCCTTGCCCACCTTGTCGCGCAGGTAGTACAGCTTGGCGCGACGGACCTTACCGTGGCGAACAACCTCGAGCTTGGCGATCTTCGGGGAATGAACCGGGAAGGTACGCTCAACGCCCACGCCGTAGGAGATCTTACGAACGGTGAAGGTCTCACGGGAACCGGCACCCTGCAGGCGAATGACATCGCCCTGGAAGACCTGGACACGCTCGCGGTCGCCTTCCTTGATACGGTAGTGGACCTTGACGTTGTCGCCGACCAGGATGCGAGGCATGTCCTCGCGGATCTGCTGACGCTCGATTGCGCGGATGTAATCCATGACAGATTCCTTACTCTTCTAGAGGTGCCGCACGCGTACGCCGGCACATAGGTTGAACAAACAGCAGCAAGTATACACAAGAAGCAGTGCTATACCAAGGAAAACCTCAAGTCCTCCACGCGATTATCCGCACGCCCCGTAGCGTACGCACCGAGAAACGGCTACAACGCGTCCCGTGTACAAGGCGCTCTAGAGATCTCGTTGACGGAGGTTGATCTGGCGCTTGCCCTGCTCGCCCGCGGGCTCGTCGAACTCGTAGACACCGAGCGACTTGAGGAACGGGCGGAGCCGTTTATATCCATAGTTGCGAACGTCGAAATCGGGAAGGCGCTTTCCGAGCTGGTCGCCGAGCAGCCCCAAGGAAATCCAACCGTCCTCATCGCCGAAGGAATCGATGACGGCGTTAATGGCGCAACGGATCGCCCGAAGATGGCGGCGCTTGTCCGCTCGGCTCATCTCGCCGAAAGCGACCTCTCCCTCGATCTCGTCCTCCGCCTCATCACATGCGCAGTTGCTCGGTTCAGATGCGGATCCGCCGGCATCGCCGGGGCGGCGGCGCCGTCGGCGAGGCGCGGGCTTGCCGACAGGGGCCGAAACATCGTCCTCGCGGGAATCACCGGCATCATCGGCCTCTTCCAGCTGCTGTCGAGCGTACAGCAGGTCGAGATACTTGAACTGGTTGCAAGCGGAGATGAACGGCTTGGGAGTCTTTTGCTCGCCCATGCCGATCACCACCATACCGCTCTCGCGCAGGCGCGCCACGAGACGCGTGAAGTCGGAATCAGAGCTGACGATGGCGAATCCGTCGACCGTACCCGAATACAGGATGTCCATGGCATCGATGATCATCGCCGAGTCCGTGGCATTCTTGCCATACGTATAACTGTACTGCTGCATCGGGATAATCGAATGGTCAAGCAGACAGCTCTTCCAGCTCGCCAGTCGAGGGCTCGTCCAGTCACCGTAGATGCGCTTGTATGTAGCGACACCCGCATTCGAAATCTCGTCGAGGATGACCTTGATATATTTTTCGCTCACGTTATCGGCATCGATCAGGACGGCAAAACGGAGCTCCGAAGCGTTTTCGAACATAGCATCCCTTCGAGTTGCATGCGCATGCGACGACCCCGTCCGCGCAAAAAGACGGACGGGGTCGTATGTCATATGAGGACATGAACCACCATTACTTCTGAGGGCTCTTGGGCATGAGCGGGTTCTCCCTCGTAAGGAGACTCATGAATTCCTCGCCCGTAATGGTCTCCTTCTTATACAGGTAATGAGCGAGCTCATGGAGCTTGAACTTATTCTCCTTGAGCATCTGGAGGGCGCGTCCGTGCGCCTCGGCGATGAGCTTTTGGACCGCAGCATCAACGCGCTCCGCCGTACCGGGTGCGCACGTGAGCGAGGTGTCCTGGTTGAGGTAGGCGTTTTGCACGGTGCCGAGCGCCATCATGCCGAACTCCTCGGACATGCCGAATCGCGTGATCATATTGCGGGCAAGCTTGGTCGCTTGCTCGATATCGTTTGCGGCACCGGTGGTCATCTCGCCGAAGATAAGCTCCTCGGCGGCACGCCCACCGCAGTAGACGGCAAGTTTATCAAGGACCTCCTGCTTCGTGGTGAGAAACCGCTCGTCCTCCTCAACCTGCATGGTATAGCCGAGTGCACCGCTTGTACGAGGCACGATGGTGATCTTGGTTACCGGCGCCGACCCCTTTTGACGTGCGGCGACGATGGCGTGGCCAATCTCATGATACGCAACTACCTGCTTCTCATGATCGGAAAGCACCGTGGACTTGCGCTGTTGACCGGCGATGACAACCTCGACGCTTTCCTCAAAGTCTTCCTGGGTCGCACGCTTGCGACCAAGACGAACAGCGCGCAGGGCTCCCTCGTTGATGATATTAGCAAGATCGGCACCGGAGGCACCGGGCGTCGCGCGGGCGATGGCAGTGAGGTCTATGCCCGGCTCGGTCTTCACATCTTTGGAGTGGAGCTCGAGAATCGCCTTGCGCCCGGAGAGGTCGGGCAACTCGACCGGCACGCGGCGATCGAAGCGGCCCGGGCGCAGGAGCGCGGCGTCGAGGGAATCGGGGCGGTTCGTCGCGGCGAGAACCACGATGCCCTTTTGGTTGTCAAAGCCGTCCATTTCCGTGAGAAGCTGATTTAACGTCTGCTCACGTTCGTCATTGCCAGAGAAGCCGCCGCCATCGCGCTTCTTGCCGATGGTGTCAATCTCATCGATGAAGACGATACAGGGAGCTTTCTCCTTAGCCTGCTTGAACAGATCGCGCACCTTGGCGGCACCGCGACCGACGAACATCTCGACAAACTCAGATCCGGAAATGCTGAAGAAGGGAACGCCCGCCTCACCGGCAACGGCCTTCGCGAGCAGCGTCTTGCCGGTACCGGGAGGACCCACGAGCAGAGCACCGCGCGGCAGCTTAGCGCCGATCTCCTCATAACGCTTGGGATTTTCCAGGAAGTCCACGACCTCCTTGAGCGACTCCTTGGCCTCTTCCTGACCAGCGACGTCCTTGAACGTGACGCCGACATCCTTGGAAGCGACGATACGAGCGCCGGACTTGCCAAGGTTGCCGCCGCCAAAGCCGCCAAAGCCGCCGCCGGAGAAATCCATCGAGGGGTTGTCGTCACCCATGGCCTTCTTCATACGGCGATTGAGCCACCAACCGAGCAGGAAGAAGATGAGCATGGGAGCGAACACCGTGATGAACAGATAGGTCCACATGCCGGAATCCTGCTTGGGAATCGTCACCTTGAGAGTTGCACCAGCCTCTTCGATGCGATTAGTGAGATCCACGTCCGTGGGCATGGTGGTGGTGCGATACGCCTTGCCCTCTTCGCCCTTGAGCGTGTAGACCGCCTGGGCATCATCGGTGGTGTAGCTGACCTCATCGACCTTTTTGTCCTCGAGATCGCTCAAAAGCTGGGAATACGTGACATCCTCGACCTCGAGCCCGCCGTTCTTGAAATTGGGGAACAGCACGCTGCTCAAAGGCAATGAGCATGTAGAGGATGAGATTCCGCCTACGCTTATGATCATCCATTTCCATAAGGAAACTCCGTCCGTACGTTCAGTAATGCTCTGAGGATACCCCCGAGCGCGGCCCGTTAAACGCGCGAATCAAGAACGCCCCTCCGTCACGATACGGAGAGACCTGCCATCAATCACGCAAACATGCCCGGACGATATTGGTACCCATTGTCGACGTGGGGACAGAGCTGCCAAAACGCGACGGCGCTCGCAGCGGCGACATTCAAGGAGTCAACGCCGTGCGCCATGGGAATGCGAACCGTCGTGTCGCAGCCGTCAATCGTGCGTCTCTGTAGCCCGGCGCCCTCGGTTCCCATGAATATCGCGAGCCGTTCCATGCCCTGAAGTCGAGGGTCGTCCAAGGAAATCGAGTCGTCGGAGAGCGCCATGGCGGCACACGTGAAGCCGGCATCGTGCAGGACCTCGAGACCATCACGGGGCCACGTGCGGGCCTCGGTGCCAATCCTCGTCCAAGGTACCTGGAAGACGGTGCCCATGGACACGCGCGCAGAACGGCGATAGAGCGGATCCACACAGGTCGGACTCACGAGAATGCCGTCAACGTTGAGCGCCGCCGCGGACCGGAAGATCGCGCCCACATTCGAATGGTCGACGATGCCCTCGAGCACGCACGCGCGAATCGGGCGCCCAGAGGCGCGCTCAACCAATCCTTCTAGGAAGGCACCCGCATCCGCGAGCGGCGGCCGGTGAAACGCCGCAAGTGCACCACGGGTCACCGAAAAGCCGGTAAGCTGCTCAAGCAGAGCCATCTCGCCAACAAAGACGGGAATATCGATTTCGGGGAAGTCGGTAGCGACCTTCTCGAGCAGCGGGGTGAGCTGATCAAGCCAACGCTCACCCAAAAGGAAGCTCACAGGCACAAGGCCGGCCTCGACCGCGCGCTCGATGACTTTGCCACTCTCCGCGATGAAGATGCCCTTCTCGGGCTCGAGCACTGAACGCAGCTGACGTTCAGTCAGCTTCGTGTACGCCTCAAGACGAGGATCGTCCAATGAGTCAATATGAGCGATTTCAACCCCAGGCATCTTAACGTACCGGCACGATCTCGATGTAGAAACCATCAGGATCCTCGATGAAGTAGATGCCCATGGAGGGGTTCTCCTTCACGATGCAACCCATGGAAGCGTGAAGATCATGGGCGGCACCCATGTCCGCGACCTCGAAAGCCAGATGAATGTCATGCCCGCCCTGGTTGTACGGCTCGACACGGCCCTTGTTCCACGTGAGCTCGAGCTGGCAGGGACTCGCCTCATTGCCGAGGAACACGAGCTTCCAGGAACCGTCCTCGGGTCCCTCCTCGCGCACCGGCGTCAAGCCGAGTGCCTTCTCGTAGAACGCGAGGGACGCATCCAGATCGAGGACGTGGATTTCTGTGTGAGACATCTTGAATTGCATGGTTGCTCCTTCGTACAAGATGGTTGACGGTATATGCCAGACGGTACGAACCACAGGCTCCCACGGGGCGCGGGCCCCTACGATCTGCGGTATGTCATGAACTCGAAGGTGACGTCGGCGTCGCCGGCGCCCTCCTCAATACGAAAAACCTCGGAACAGTCGACGACCGACCAGGCGGAATCTACATCGAGGTTGGGGAAATACGTATCGACATCGCGTATCACGTGGTTGCGCGTGACCTCCGCCTCGATGCAATGAGGCAGGAACTGCTCGTACACCGCTCCCCCGCCGATGACCCAGGCAACGTCCTCATCCGCGACGGCAGCGAGCGCTTCCTCAACCGAATGAACAACTTCGATGCCCCCGCGTTTAAACGCGGGATCACGCGTGAGCACAATGTTGCGACGGTCCTTGAGCGGACGCCCGCCGGGAAAGCTCTCAAGGGTCTTACGTCCCATGACGACGGGATGGCCCTTGGTCTTATTGACAAAATGGCGCATATCGGCACGATTAGTCACCACCATATCGCCATCCCGTCCAATCCCCCAGTCATCGCACACAGCGACGATGGCCTTAAGCTCACATGTCATCATGCAACTCTTTTCTTGTACATCAGGGGCACAATCCACTTTTAAACCGATGATACCGTAGCCCCGCCCCGGAGCATATCGTCCCGCGCGCAGTTCGCGTAGCGCTGTTTGAGCACGGGGTGATATGCTCCGGGGCGGGGCGGGCGAAACGGATTTAGACCGCGATGGGAATCCCCTTGACCTGCGGCCCCGTCTCATAATCCTCAACAATGAGGTCATCAGTTGTAAAGTCGTAGAAATTCGTGACTTCAGGATTGAGCGAGACCTTGGGCGCCGGGAACTGCGGCCGCTCGATGAGCTCACGCACGATATCCACGTGGCGGTCGTAAATGTGCGCGTCAACGATCACGTGCAACAGCTCGCCTGCGATCATATCGCAATGGCGCGCGACCATCATGAGCAAGATGGCGTACTGACACACGTTCCAGTTGTTGGCAGCAAGGATATCCTGGCTACGCTGCATGAGCACCATGTTGAGCACCGGCTTGTCGCAGCCAGGCTCAGCCGTCACGTTGTACGTCACAGAATACGCGCACGGATACAGGTGCATCTCGGACAGATCGGCAAACGTATACATATTCGTCATGATGCGGCGCGAGTACGGCGTATGGGTGAGGTCGTAGAGCACGCGGTCCATCTGATCGAAGTCGCCCTCCTTATAGTGCGACTTCTGCGCGATTTGATAGCCGTATGCCTTGCCGATCGAACCGGTCTCATCGGCCCACTGGTCCCAAATGTGGGACTTGAGGTCGTTGATGTTGTTGGACTTGCGCTGGTAGATCCACAAGATCTCATCCATGGCGGACTTGAGTGCCGTACGGCGCAGCGTGAGTGCCGGGAACTCATCGCGAAGGTCATATCGGTTAGTAACGCCGAAGTTCTTGATGGTGTACGCAGGAGTGCCGTCCTCCCAATGTGGACGGACCTCCTCCCCCTCCGTCGTAGTGCCGTCGCGACACATGGTCACAAATAGCTTGTCCGCCTTGCTCACGACTCGCTCCTTCCACACGCAATTGAACATATCTAAACAAGGTAACAGAAGCCCGGCCTTATATACCGTAGGAGTGTATTTGTGGAGCGAAGCGCAACCACACTCCGTAGCGTATATAAGGCCGGGCGCAGATCGAGTTGACGAAAAGGATGTTACTTCCGCCTGAACTGCTCGTTCATCTGCATGAGCTTCTCCATGTCGGACATGCCGCCGCCCATGCCGGGCATGCCGCCCATTTGATTCATGAGCTGGTTCATGTTCATGCCACCCATGCCGGGGACGCCGGGCATACGCATCTTTTTGCCCTTTTTCCCCTTCTTGCCCTTCTTGCCGACGCCTTGCTGTTGCGCCATGGCGCGCACCTTTCCCATCATCTTGTTCATCTCGCCCCACTGCTTCATGAGGGCGTTGACGTCGGTGGGTGTAAGACCGCAACCGCGGGCGATGCGGGCGCGACGCTGGCCGTTGATGATGGAGGGGCGACGGCGCTCCTCTGCCGTCATGGACAGGATGATGGCCTCGTTACGGTCGAAGACCTTCTCGTCGAGGTCGCCGCCCATCTGGTTGAGGGCGCGCTGGCCGC